>NZ_JACVZO010000033.1:0-29745 GCF_017151845.1 Staphylococcus sp. EG-SA-17 | reverse complement strand
ACCGAGGCTGAGACGGCACCCTAGGAAAGCGAAGCCATTCAATACGAAGTATTGTATAAATAGAGAACAGCAGTAAGATATTTTCTAATTGAAAATTATCTTACTGCTGTTTTTTTTAGGGATTTATGTCCCAGCCTCTGTAATATTAATTAGGATTTATTTCTAAGTTGAGTTATTTTAATTGTAAATCTGTTTTCTTTAATTCTTTTATAACTTCTGCAGTATCATAACAATTTGTTGCAATTGTTGAATATCTCTCTGCTAAACGATATGCATTAATGTAAAGCTTTAAACTTTCTTTAGCTATATCCTCTGCATCTTCGAATTTTGATGGGTTAGACATAACCACTAATTCTGCAAATTTTTCTGGATCAATATTAATAGACATGTATTTATTTACAACTCCTATTTATTTTGATGTCTTAATACTAACATATTGAAGTTTTCAGACAAAGTAATGTCTCTTTATAATTGAAGAAAAATAATTCAAAGAATTTAATATTTACTTTAAATATTAGAACGTATGAATTAAACTAGTATTTATGAGAGGATGAACAAAACATGAGAATAATGTTTATAGGGGATATCGTAGGTAAAATTGGACGAGACGCAATTGAAACGTACATACCTCAACTGAAGCAAAAGTATAAACCAACAGTTACAATTGTAAATGCTGAAAATGCAGCACATGGTAAAGGTTTGACTGAAAAAATATATAAACAATTACTAAGAAATGGTGTAGATTTCATGACTATGGGTAATCACACATATGGTCAACGTGAAATTTATGATTTTATAGATGAAGCAAAACGACTAGTAAGACCAGCGAATTTTCCGGATGAAGCGCCGGGAATTGGTATGAGATTTATACAAATTAATGATATTAAACTTGCAGTTATTAATCTGCAAGGAAGAGCGTTTATGCCAGATATTGATGATCCTTTTAAAAAGGCAGATCAATTAGTCAAGGAAGCACAAGAACAAACTCCGTTTATATTTGTTGATTTTCATGCAGAAACAACTTCTGAAAAGTATGCAATGGGATGGCATTTAGATGGTAGAGCTAGCGCTGTTGTTGGAACGCATACACACATTCAAACAGCAGATGAACGTATTTTACCAAAGGGGACAGGGTATATAACGGATGTTGGTATGACAGGTTTTTATGACGGCATTTTAGGAATAAATAAAACAGAGGTAATTGAGCGTTTTATCACTAGTTTGCCACAAAGACATGTTGTTCCAAATGAAGGTAGAAGTGTATTATCTGGTGTTGTTATTGATTTAGACAAAGAAGGTAAAACGAAGCACATCGAACGTATATTGATAAATGATGACCATCCATTTTCAACATTTTAAAATTACGTAAGTAAACATTCGAATTGGACCCTATCGTCCATTAGTATGAATTTAATATAGTACCACTGTTTACATAGTAAATCGGTGGTTCTTTTTGTTATCATTTAATATGAAATATATCCATAGGAGGCATATAACTATGAAACCACAATTATCGTGGAAAGTTGGCGGTCAACAAGGCGAAGGTATTGAATCAACTGGGGAAATCTTCGCTACGGCTATGAATAGAAAAGGATATTATTTATATGGATATAGACATTTTTCAAGTCGTATCAAAGGTGGACATACGAATAATAAAATTAGAGTTTCTACGACGCCTGTTCATGCAATTAGTGATGATTTAGATATTTTGATTGCATTTGACCAAGAAACAATTGATGTTAACCATCATGAAATGAGAGAAGACAGTATTATTTTAGCTGATGCCAAGGCTAAACCTGTGAAACCAGAAGGATGTCATGCACAGCTTATTGAATTACCTTTTACAGCAACCGCTAAAGAATTAGGTACAGCATTAATGAAAAACATGGTTGCAATAGGTGCTACTAGCGCATTGATGAATTTGAATACAAATACATTTGAAGAACTTATTACTAATATGTTTTCTAAAAAAGGTGACAAGGTAGTTGAAGTCAATATCCAAGCATTAAACGAAGGTTATCAATTAATGCAATCTCGCTTACCTGAAATCTACGGGGACTTTGAATTAGAGTCAACAGATGTACTACCACATCTATATATGATTGGTAACGATGCCATTGGATTAGGTGCAATTGCTGCAGGTTCGCAATTTATGGCGGCATATCCTATTACACCTGCGTCTGAAGTTATGGAATATATGATTGCCAATATATCTAAAGTAAACGGAGCGGTTATTCAAACAGAAGATGAAATTGCTGCTGTAACTATGGCTATTGGTGCAAATTATGGTGGAGTCAGAGCGTTTACGGCTAGTGCTGGTCCAGGTTTATCTTTAATGATGGAAGCAATTGGATTATCTGGTATGACTGAAACGCCATTAGTCATTATTAATACCCAACGAGGTGGACCTTCTACTGGATTACCTACGAAACAAGAACAGTCAGATTTAATGCAAATGATTTATGGTACACATGGTGATATTCCAAAAATTGTTGTAGCACCAACTGATGCAGAAGATGCATTTTATTTAACTATGGAAGCCTTTAATTTAGCAGAACAATATCAATGCCCTGTTATAGTTCTAAGTGATTTGCAATTATCTTTAGGTAAACAAACTGTTGAAAAATTAGATTATAATCGCATTGAAATTAAACGTGGTGAAATCATTCAATCTGATATTGAACGTGAAGAAGATGATAAAGGTTATTTCAAGCGTTATGCGTTAACATCCAATGGTGTTTCTCCTAGACCTATCCCCGGTATTAAAGGAGGTATTCATCATATAACTGGTGTGGAACACAATGAAGAAGGTAAACCTAGTGAATCTGCATCAAATAGACAACAACAAATGGAAAAACGAATGCGTAAAATTGAGCAGTTACTAATTGAATTGCCAGTAGAAGCTAACTTACAACATGAAGATGCAGATATTCTTTATATCGGTTTTATTTCTACAAAAGGTGCAATTCAAGAAGGTAGTAACCGTTTGAATCAACAAGGCATAAAAGTTAACACTATACAAATTAGACAATTGCATCCATTCCCAACAAGCGTTATTCAAGATGCAGTTAATAAAGCGAAGAAAGTCGTTGTAGTGGAGCACAATTATCAAGGACAATTGTCTAGTATTATAAAAATGAATGTCAATATTCATGATAAGATTGAAAATTATACAAAGTATGATGGGACACCTTTCCTACCACATGAAATCGAAGAAAAAGGCAAAATAATTGCTACTGAAATAAAGGAGATGGTATAGATGGCGACATTTAAAGATTTTAGAAATAATGTTAAGCCTAACTGGTGCCCTGGATGTGGCGATTTCTCAGTACAAGCTGCAATTCAAAAAGCAGCCGCAAATATAGGGCTAGAACCTGAAGAAGTAGCTATCATCACCGGTATAGGATGTTCTGGCCGTCTTTCAGGATATATTAATTCTTATGGCGTTCATTCTATTCACGGACGTGCATTACCTTTAGCTCAAGGTGTAAAAATGGCGAATAAAGATTTAACTGTTATTGCATCTGGAGGAGATGGTGATGGTTATGCTATAGGTATGGGGCATACAATCCATGCTTTAAGAAGAAATATGAACATGACGTATATAGTCATGGATAATCAAATTTATGGTTTGACAAAGGGACAAACATCGCCGTCATCAGCAGTAGGATTTGTTACTAAAACAACGCCAAAAGGTAATATAGAAAAAAATGTTGCGCCTTTAGAATTAGCATTATCATCTGGTGCCACATTTGTAGCCCAAGGTTTTTCAAGCGATATTAAAGGATTAACAAAACTAATTGAAGATGCAATTAATCATGATGGATTTTCATTCGTTAATGTCTTTTCACCTTGTGTGACTTATAATAAAATTAACACATACGATTGGTTTAAAGAACATTTAACAAGTGTTGATGACATTGAAAATTATGATTCTACAGATAAACAATTAGCGACTAAAACTGTTATTGAACATGAATCTTTAGTAACTGGTATTGTTTATCAAGATAAAGAAACACCATCATATGAATCTCAAATTAAAGAGTTAGATGATACACCACTTGCTAAAAGAGATATCAAAATTACTGAAGACACCTTCAATGCATTAACTGAACAATTTATTTAATAATTAAAACTGAGTCGTATAAATGTATTTATAACAGATCCATTTATGCTACTCAGTTTTTTACTATTACAAAAAATAAAGGAGTTTTTAAAAATGAAAGACACATTAATGAGTATACAAATAATTCCTAAAACACCAAACAATGACAATGTTATTCCTTACGTAGACGAGGCGATTAAAATAATTGACGAATCTGGTTTGCATTTTAGAGTAGGTCCGTTAGAAACGACAGTACAAGGAAATATGAATGAATGTTTAATTTTAATACAATCATTAAATGAACGAATGGTGGAACTTGAATGTCCAAGTATTATTAGCCAAGTTAAGTTTTATCATGTGCCAGATGGCATCACTATTGAAACTTTAACTGAAAAATATGATGAATAACATTAAAAGTGAAGTAAACTGGATTTGAATTGGCTTGTTAGAGATGACGTATAACTTTAACTGTTTTTGCACTTTATAGTTAAATTTAATATAATTATTAAATGATACGGGCAAATAGAAAGGATTTTGTAAAGTGAACGAAGAACAAAGAAAAGCAAGTTCTGTAGATGTTTTAGCTGAGAGAGATAAGAAAGCAGAAAAAGATTATAGTAAATATTTTGAACATGTTTATCAGCCGCCTAATTTAAAAGAAGCGAAAAAAAGAGGTAAACAAGAAGTTCGTTATAATAGAGATTTCCAAATTGATGAAAAATATCGCGGTATGGGGAACGAGCGTACATTTTTAATTAAAACATATGGATGTCAAATGAATGCACATGACACTGAGGTCATTGCTGGTATACTTGAAGCATTAGGCTATCAAGCAACGACTGATATTAACACTGCAGATGTTATTTTAATTAATACATGTGCGATTAGAGAAAATGCCGAGAACAAAGTGTTTAGTGAAATAGGTAATTTGAAGCATTTGAAAAAAGAACGACCTGATATTTTAATCGGTGTTTGTGGTTGTATGTCACAAGAAGAGTCAGTAGTGAATAAAATTTTAAAATCGTATCAAAATGTAGATATGATATTTGGTACACATAATATTCATCATTTACCAGAAATTTTAGAAGAAGCATACTTATCTAAAGCAATGGTTGTTGAAGTATGGTCTAAAGAAGGAGACGTTATTGAAAATCTTCCAAAAGTCCGTGAAGGCAACATTAAAGCATGGGTCAATATTATGTATGGTTGTGATAAGTTTTGTACATATTGTATTGTTCCATTTACAAGAGGTAAAGAACGAAGCCGCAGACCTGAAGACATTATAGATGAAGTACGTGAACTTGCTCGTGAAGGTTACAAAGAAATAACGCTTTTAGGTCAAAATGTAAATTCTTATGGTAAAGATTTACAGGATATAGAATATGACTTAGGAGATCTTTTACAAGCAATTTCTAAAATAGCGATTCCAAGAGTTCGTTTCACAACAAGTCATCCTTGGGACTTTACAGATCACATGATTGATGTTATTTCAGAGGGTGGTAATATCGTTCCGCATATCCACTTGCCAGTTCAATCTGGAAATAATGCAGTATTAAAAATAATGGGTAGAAAATATACACGAGAAAGTTATTTGGATTTAGTAAAACGAATCAAAGATAGAATTCCTAATGTAGCATTAACTACAGATATTATTGTAGGGTATCCAAATGAATCAGAGGAACAATTTGAAGAAACTTTAACTCTGTATGATGAAGTTGGTTTTGAACATGCATATACGTATTTGTATTCACAACGTGATGGTACGCCTGCTGCTAAAATGAAAGATAATGTACCTTTAGATGTCAAAAAGGAACGATTGCAACGTTTGAATAAAAAAGTTGGTCATTATTCACAAATAGCTATGAGTAAGTACGAAGGACAAACTGTAACAGTACTTTGTGAAGGTAGTAGTAAAAAAGATGATCAGGTTCTTGCTGGCTACACTGATAAAAATAAGCTAGTTAATTTCAAAGCGCCTAAAGAAATGATTGGTAAACTAGTGGAAGTACGAATAGATGAAGCTAAACAGTATTCATTAAATGGCAGTTTTGTAAAGGAAGTAGAGCCGGAAATGGTGATTCAATAAATGTATAATAAAGATGACGTGTTGAAACAAGCGGATAATATTGCAAATAAAATTAAAAATTTGGATACTATCAAAACATATCAACAAATTGAAGCACAGATTCATCAGAACCAAACGATAAAGACTAAAATGGATATGTTAAAAAAGCATCAAAAACAAGCAGTAAACTTTCAAAATTACGGGAAACAAAATGCGCTAGAACAGTCGGAACATACCATTCAAAGTATAGAAGCAGAAATAAATACATTGCCCATAGTTGAACAGTTTCAAACTTCACAATATGAAGCGAATCAATTATTGAAAATGTTTGTATCAACAATGGAAACACGTTTAAATGACCATAATAAAGCCAAGCATAGTGATTAATTACAAACAAAAAGGAGAACAATCATATGAAATCAAGAAAACTGGCTATAACTGCACTTTTAATTGCAATAAATGTTGTATTAAGCAGTATTATCATCATTCCTCTAGGACCAGTTAAGGCAGCACCAGTACAGCATTTTGTAAATGTATTAAGTGCGGTCATAGTAGGTCCTTGGTATGGATTAGCTCAAGCGCTTATATCATCAATTTTAAGAGTTCTTTTTGGTACTGGTACAGCTTTTGCATTTCCAGGTAGTATGATTGGAGTTTTATTGGCTAGTATGTTTTACATATATCGTAAACATATATTCATGGCCGCGGTCGGTGAAGTACTTGGAACTGGTGTCATCGGAAGTTTAATTTGTATACCATTAGCATATTTCCTTGGGCTTCAAGACTTCTTCATTAAACCGTTAATGATTACGTTCATAGTCTCAAGTGCTATCGGATCTATTATAAGTTATTTCTTATTAATTACTCTAAAAAAACGTGGTATTCTTCAAAGGTTTATAAAATAATTTTATGATATATGATTTCAAACAGAGTCATTGTTCATTTTAATATTGAACGCCCTTACTTAATTAAATGTCTTGAATGTTAGAATTTTAATTTAATTCTAAACATGCTATTGACACATTTTATTAGGTTTGAGGCGTTTTCTTATACATTTAAGATGCTTCGTGATTATATGGTATGAATAGGTTTGTAAAAGTAAGTATGTTAAAATGTATAAGTTAAATAATTAATAATTAGAAAGCTTACAAACGAATATATTGTAAAGACAAATTTTAAAAAGAGACAAGGGTTGTGAAGAAATAATATGTCTAATGTTACACCAATGATGCAGCAATATTTAAAAATAAAATCAGAATACCAAGATTGCTTATTATTTTTTAGACTAGGTGATTTCTATGAAATGTTTTATGAAGATGCCAAGGAGGCATCACGTGTACTTGAAATTACTTTAACTAAAAGAGATGCTAAAAAAGAAAATCCAATTCCGATGTGTGGTGTTCCGTATCATTCTGCAGATAGTTATATAGATACACTTGTTAATAATGGATATAAAGTAGCTATTTGTGAACAGATGGAAGATCCGAAACAAACGAAAGGTATGGTTAGACGTGAGGTAGTAAGAATTGTGACTCCAGGAACTGTGATGGAGCAAGGTGGTGTAGATGATAAACAAAATAACTATATTTTAAGTTTTGTTATGAATCAACCTGAAATTGCGCTTAGTTACTGTGATGTTTCTACTGGCGAATTAAAGGTTACACATTTTAATGATGAAGCGACTTTATTAAATGAAATTACGACGATAAACCCTAACGAAGTTGTTATCAATGACAATATTTCCGATAATTTAAAAAGACAAATTAATATGGTGACAGAAACAATAACAGTCAGGGAAACGTTATCATCAGAAATCTATAGTGTGAATCAAACTGAACATAAATTAATGTATCAAGCGACACAATTATTGCTAGATTATATTCATCATACACAAAAACGTGATTTATCGCATATCGAGGATGTTGTTCAATATGCAGCTATAGATTATATGAAAATGGATTTTTATGCTAAGAGAAACCTTGAGTTAACGGAAAGCATTCGATTAAAATCAAAAAAAGGAACGCTACTTTGGCTAATGGACGAAACGAAAACACCAATGGGAGCACGCCGCTTAAAACAATGGATAGATAGACCACTAATAAGTAAAGAACAAATTGAAGCACGATTAGATATCGTTGATGAATTTAGTGCTCATTTCATAGAAAGAGACACCTTAAGAACATATCTTAATCAAGTGTATGATATTGAACGTCTTGTTGGGCGTGTTAGTTATGGAAATGTTAATGCGAGAGATTTAATTCAACTTAAACATTCCATTTCTGAAATACCGAATATTAAAGCATTACTAAATTCTATGAATCAGAATACTCTTGTACAAGTTAATCAACTAGAACCCCTTGATGATTTACTTGATATATTAGAACAGAGTTTAGTAGAAGAACCACCAATTTCAGTTAAAGATGGCGGACTATTCAAAGTTGGTTTTAATACGCAATTAGATGAATATCTTGAAGCTTCAAAAAACGGAAAAACATGGTTAGCAGAATTACAAGCCAAAGAAAGACAACGTACAGGAATAAAATCATTGAAAATAAGCTTTAATAAAGTGTTTGGTTATTTTATAGAAATAACACGTGCCAACTTGCAAAATTTTGAACCAAGTGAATTTGGTTATATGAGGAAGCAAACGTTATCGAATGCGGAACGTTTTATAACTGATGAACTTAAAGAAAAAGAAGATATCATTTTAGGTGCGGAAGACAAAGCCATCGAATTAGAATATCAATTATTTGTTCAGCTACGTGAAGAAGTTAAAAAATATACTGAACGTTTACAACAACAAGCTAAAATTATTTCAGAGCTAGATTGTTTACAGAGCTTTGCAGAAATTGCTCAAAAATATAATTACACTAGGCCTTCATTTAGTGAAAATAAAACATTAGAATTAGTGGAATCTAGGCACCCAGTAGTGGAAAGAGTAATGGATTATAATGACTATGTGCCTAATAATTGTCGATTAGATAATGAAACATTTATATATTTAATTACAGGTCCGAATATGTCTGGTAAATCGACATATATGAGACAAGTTGCCATAATTAGTATAATGGCCCAAATGGGAGCTTATGTCCCTTGTAAAGAGGCAGTGTTACCTATATTTGATCAAATATTCACTAGAATAGGTGCGGCAGATGATTTGGTTTCAGGTAAGAGTACGTTTATGGTAGAAATGCTAGAAGCACAAAAGGCATTAACTTATGCAACAGAGGATAGTTTGATTATTTTCGATGAAATTGGACGTGGTACTTCAACGTATGACGGTTTAGCTTTAGCGCAGGCAATGATAGAGTATGTAGCTGAAACATCACATGCTAAAACGTTATTTTCAACACATTATCATGAATTGACAACATTAGATCAAGCATTACCAAGTCTAAAAAATGTTCACGTCGCTGCTAATGAATATAAAGGTGAACTTATATTCTTGCATAAAGTCAAAGATGGTGCAGTTGACGATAGTTATGGTATTCAAGTTGCGAAATTAGCTGATTTACCTGAAAAAGTTATTAGCAGAGCACAAGTGATCCTAAGCGAGTTTGAAGCGTCTGCTGGTAAAAAATCATCGATATCAAATTTAAAAATGGTCGAAAATGAACCTGAAATTAATCAAGAAAATTTAAACTTAAGTGTTGAAGAAACAACTGATACTTTATCTCAAAAAGACTTTGAACAAGCATCATTTGATTTGTTTGAAAATGATCAAGAAAGCGAGATTGAACTACAAATTAAAAATTTGAATTTATCTAATATGACACCAATTGAGGCATTGGTGAAGTTAAGTGAATTACAAAATCAATTAAAATAGAGGTGTTGCAAAATGGGGAAAATTAAAGAACTCCAAACCTCATTAGCAAATAAAATCGCAGCAGGTGAAGTAGTTGAAAGACCGAGTTCTGTTGTGAAAGAACTGTTGGAAAATGCTATAGATGCAGGCGCTACAGAAATAAGCATTGAAGTAGAGGAATCTGGCGTCCAATCTATTCGCGTAGTCGATAATGGAAGCGGAATTGAAGCGGAAGACTTAGGATTAGTATTTCATAGACATGCGACTAGTAAATTAGATCAAGATGAAGATTTATTTCATATTAGGACATTAGGATTCCGTGGTGAAGCACTAGCCAGTATTTCATCAGTTGCTAAAGTAACATTGAAGACTTGCACGGATAATGCTAATGGAAATGAAATATATGTAGAAAATGGTGAAATATTAAATCATAAGCCTGCAAAAGCGAAAAAAGGAACAGATATACTTGTAGAATCATTATTTTATAATACACCAGCACGTTTAAAATATATTAAAAGTTTATACACTGAACTAGGTAAAATAACAGATATTGTCAACAGAATGGCAATGAGCCATCCGGACATTCGAATAGCACTCATTTCAGATGGCAAAACAATGTTAAGTACAAATGGTTCAGGACGAACTAATGAAGTGATGGCAGAGATTTATGGGATGAAAGTTGCACGAGATTTAGTACATATATCTGGAGATACAAGTGATTATCACATTGAAGGTTTTGTTGCAAAGCCTGAACATTCTAGAAGTAATAAGCACTATATTTCTATTTTTATTAATGGACGATACATTAAAAACTTTATGCTAAATAAAGCGATTTTAGAAGGCTATCATACACTCTTAACAATAGGTAGGTTCCCGATTTGTTATATTAATATTGAAATGGATCCAATCTTAGTAGACGTAAATGTTCATCCAACAAAACTAGAAGTGCGTTTATCAAAAGAAGAGCAACTATACCAATTGATTGTGAGCAAAATACAAGAAGCATTTAAAGACCGTATATTAATTCCTAAAAATAACTTGGATTATGTGCCAAAAAAAAATAAAGTATTACATTCATTCGAACAACAAAAAATCGAATTTGAACAAAGACAAAACACAGAGAATAACCAAGAGAAGACGTTTTCATCTGAAGAAAGTAACAGTAAGCCATTTATGGAAGAAAATCAAAACGATGAGATAGTTATAAAAGAAGATTCATATAATCCATTCGTAACGAAAACATCTGAAAGTTTAATAGCTGATGATGAATCTTCTGGTTATAATAATACACGTGAAAAAGATGAAGACTACTTCAAAAAACAACAAGAAATTTTACAAGAAATGGATCAAACATTTGATTCAAATGATGATACAACTGTGCAAAATTATGAGAATAAAGCGTCTGATGATTATTATGATGTAAACGATATTAAAGGAACAAAAAGTAAAGACCCTAAACGAAGAATTCCATATATGGAAATTGTTGGACAAGTACATGGAACGTATATTATTGCTCAAAATGAATTTGGCATGTACATGATTGACCAGCATGCAGCTCAAGAAAGAATAAAATATGAATATTTTCGAGATAAAATAGGTGAGGTTACCAATGAAGTACAAGATTTATTAATCCCGTTAACATTTCATTTTTCAAAAGATGAACAATTAGTCATTGATCAATATAAAAATGAGCTTCAACAAGTAGGTATCATGTTAGAACATTTTGGTGGTCATGATTATATTGTAAGTAGCTATCCAGTTTGGTTCCCTAAAGATGAAGTAGAAGAAATTATTAAAGATATGATTGAGCTAATTTTGGAAGAGAAAAAAGTAGATATCAAAAAATTACGTGAAGATGTAGCAATCATGATGTCATGTAAAAAATCCATTAAAGCGAATCATTATTTACAAAAACATGAAATGTCTGATTTAATTGATCAATTAAGAGAAGCGGAAGATCCATTTACATGTCCACATGGTCGTCCAATAATCATTAATTTTTCAAAATACGAATTAGAAAAATTATTTAAGCGTGTGATGTAGAGAGGATGAATCAAGTGAATAACAACATATTGCCTGCTATAAGAAACATTAAAGATTTAGAGAAACTGATTAAAACAGATTATAAAATGTGTGTGCTTCTAGATATGCATATAGGACATATAAAAAGTATTATGGAATTGCTGAAGCAAAATCATATAGAGTGTTTTATTCATATAGATTTGATAAAAGGTTTAAGCCACGATGAATTTGCAAGTGAATTTATTATTCAGCAATACAAGCCAAAAGGTATCGTATCGACTAAATCTAAAGTAATAAAAAAAGCTAAATCATTAAATACTTTAACGATTTTTAGAGTATTTATTATTGATAGTCAAGCATTGAAACGCAGTATAGATTTGATAAAAAAAGTTGAACCTGATTTTGTTGAAGTACTTCCAGGTGTTGCGAGTAAAGCGATTCATCATATTCAGAAAGAAACAAACACACAAGTCATTGCAGGTGGCCTAATTAATACAATAGATGAAGTCAATGAAGCTGTTAAAAATGGAGCGAAATATGTAACAACTAGTTATGATAAACTTTGGTAAATCATAAGTCTGCAAAAATTTCATTTTTCACGAGATTTAGTCATATAACATAATAAAAAAGCCGTTTTCATATGGGATATGCAGTAGGTATCATACAAAAAATAATCAAATAAAATAATTAGCACCTCTAAAACGATTAAAATCATTAAAGTTTTAGAGGTGTTTATTATTAAAAAATGCAACTGGTCATAAAAAATATGGCTGAAGAATGTCAATTAAACATAATGGCGTCATAAATAAATTAGTTAGGATTGGTATTTCTAGTTTTCAAATTAAACTACTTTTATAAAGACTTGAAAAATTAAATTTGACAAAATTTTTACAAAAACCATTGACAACGCTTTCATATCGATAGTATCATAACAAATATAATAAAAGTTAATACATAGAATAGAGACGGGAGATTTCTACGAGCCAAACTGCTAGTGTAGGAATCTCTTTGTCTTTTTGGGAGGACATTTAATATGAATGTATATTTAGCAGAATTCCTAGGAACTGCAATCTTAATCCTTTTTGGTGGTGGCGTTTGTGCCAATGTCAATTTAAAGAGAAGTGCTGCGAATGGTGCTGATTGGATTGTCATCACAGCTGGATGGGGATTAGCGGTTACAATGGGTGTGTTTGCTGTCGGTCAATTCTCAGGTGCACATTTAAACCCAGCGGTGTCTTTAGCTCTTGCATTAGACGGAAGTTTTGATTGGTCATTAGTTCCTGGTTATATTGTTGCTCAAATGTTAGGTGCAATTGTCGGAGCAACAATTGTATGGTTAATGTACTTGCCACATTGGAAAGCGACAGAAGAAGCTGGCGCGAAATTAGGTGTTTTCTCTACAGCACCGGCTATTAAGAATTACTTTGCCAACTTTTTAAGTGAGATTATCGGAACAATGGCATTAACTTTAGGTATTTTATTTATCGGTGTAAACAAAATTGCCGATGGTTTAAATCCTTTAATTGTCGGAGCATTAATTGTTGCAATCGGATTAAGTTTAGGCGGTGCTACTGGTTATGCAATCAACCCAGCACGTGATTTAGGTCCGAGAATTGCACATGCGATTTTACCAATAGCTGGTAAAGGTGGTTCAAATTGGTCATATGCAATCGTTCCTATCTTAGGACCAATTGCCGGTGGTTTATTAGGTGCAGTGGTATACGCTGTATTTTATAAACATACATTTAATATTGGTTGTGCAATTGCAATTGTTGTAGTTATTATTACTTTGATTTTAGGTTACATTTTAAATAAATCATCAAAAAAAGGTGATATCGAATCAATTTACTAAAATAAAAAGAAACGTAAATAGCATAATTTAACATGTTTGATTCATGGATTATGCTATTTTTTCGCCAAAATTTAACAGATTTTGTACAATGGGTTAGCGATTATTTTTTAATAAAGGAGATACTACTAATGGAAAAATATATTTTATCTATAGACCAAGGAACAACAAGCTCAAGAGCGATTTTATTCAATCAAAAAGGGGAAATTGCAGGGGTAGCACAACGTGAGTTTAAGCAATATTTTCCACAATCAGGTTGGGTTGAACATGATGCAAATGAAATTTGGACATCTGTGTTAGCTGTAATGACGGAAGTAATTAATGAAAATGATGTTAGAGCTGATCAAATTGCAGGTATCGGTATTACAAACCAACGTGAAACAACGGTTGTTTGGGACAAACATACTGGCCGCCCAATTTATCACGCAATTGTTTGGCAATCACGTCAAACACAATCAATTTGTTCAGAATTAAAACAACAAGGATATGAACAAACATTTAGAGATAAGACAGGATTACTTTTAGATCCGTATTTTGCAGGTACAAAAGTTAAATGGATTCTAGACAATGTTGAAGGTGCACGAGAAAAAGCAGAAAATGGCGATCTATTATTTGGAACGATTGATACTTGGTTAGTATGGAAATTATCAGGAAAAGCTGCGCATATTACTGATTATTCAAATGCGAGTCGTACATTAATGTTTAATATCCATGATTTAGAATGGGACGATGAGTTATTAGAACTACTTACAGTACCTAAAAATATGTTGCCAGAAGTTAAAGCTTCGAGTGAAGTATATGGTAAGACAATTGATTACCACTTCTATGGTCAAGAAGTACCAATCGCTGGAGTAGCTGGTGATCAACAAGCAGCATTATTTGGACAAGCTTGCTTCGAACGTGGTGACGTGAAAAACACATATGGAACTGGTGGCTTCATGTTAATGAATACAGGTGACAAAGCGGTTAAATCTGAAAGTGGTTTATTAACAACAATTGCTTATGGTATTGATGGAAAAGTAAATTATGCGCTTGAAGGTTCCATCTTTGTTTCGGGTTCAGCAATCCAATGGTTACGTGATGGATTAAGAATGATTAATTCAGCACCACAATCAGAAAGTTATGCGACACGAGTTGACTCTACTGAGGGTGTTTATGTTGTTCCAGCTTTTGTAGGTTTAGGAACACCATATTGGGATTCTGAAGCACGTGGTGCGATTTTCGGTTTAACACGTGGAACTGAAAAAGAGCACTTTATCCGTGCAACTTTAGAATCATTATGTTACCAAACTCGTGACGTTATGGAAGCAATGTCAAAAGACTCTGGTATTGATGTCCAAAGTTTACGTGTCGATGGTGGTGCAGTTAAAAATAACTTTATTATGCAGTTCCAAGCAGACATTGTTAATACTTCTGTTGAAAGACCTGAAATTCAAGAAACTACAGCTTTAGGTGCTGCATTTTTAGCAGGATTAGCAGTTGGATTCTGGGAGAGTAAAGATGATATCGCTAAAAACTGGAAATTAGAAGAAAAATTCGATCCGAAAATGGATGAAGGCGAAAGAGAAAAATTATATAGAGGTTGGAAAAAAGCTGTTGAAGCAACACAAGTTTTTAAAACAGAATAAACTTGTAGATTAGACTTTTGTATAAACATTGTGATACAATCAATTTAAGTTAATATTTGAATCGAGAAACGAGAGATTTGTTCGAACATGTACAATTGAAGGATTGTTTATGTGGGACAAGTCTCTCGTTTTTACATTTTTTAGGAGGCGTTTTGGAATGGCATTGTCTACTTTTAAGAGAGAACATATTAAAAAGAATTTAAGAAATGATGAATATGATTTAGTAATTATTGGTGGCGGTATTACAGGTGCAGGTATTGCACTAGACGCGAGTGAAAGAGGAATGAAAGTTGCATTAGTTGAAATGCAAGACTTTGCACAAGGAACAAGCTCAAGATCTACAAAATTAGTCCATGGTGGTTTGCGTTACTTAAAACAATTCCAA
The DNA here is from genome assembly GCF_017151845.1 of Staphylococcus sp. EG-SA-17. Classification (NCBI taxonomy): domain Bacteria; kingdom Bacillati; phylum Bacillota; class Bacilli; order Caryophanales; family Staphylococcaceae; genus Staphylococcus; species Staphylococcus sp. EG-SA-17. The sequence continues at coordinate 13,886 of NZ_JACVZO010000033.1, read as the reverse complement.
ATTGGAGTAGTTGCCGAAACTGGTAAAGAACGTGCGATTGTTTATGAAAATGGGCCTCATGTTACGACTCCAGAGTGGATGCTTTTACCAATGCATAAAGGTGGAACATTTGGTAAATTCTCAACATCAATTGGTTTAGGAATGTATGATCGTTTAGCAGGTGTTAAGAAGTCTGAACGTAAAAAAATGTTATCTAAAAAAGAAACTTTAGCTAAAGAACCATTAGTTAAAAAAGAAGGTCTAAAAGGCGGCGGTTACTATGTTGAATATCGTACTGACGATGCGCGTTTAACTATTGAAGTTATGAAGCGTGCTGCTGAAAAAGGCGCAGAAATTATCAACTATACTAAGTCTGAACACTTCACTTATGATAAAAATCAACAAGTAAATGGTGTTAAAGTTATTGATAAATTAACTAATGAAAATTATACAATTAAGGCTAAAAAAGTGGTTAATGCAGCAGGTCCATGGGTTGATGATGTTAGAAGTGGTGATTATGCACGCAATAATAAAAAATTACGTTTAACTAAAGGTGTACATGTTGTTATTGATCAATCAAAATTCCCATTAGGTCAAGCAGTATACTTTGATACTGAAAAAGATGGAAGAATGATTTTTGCAATTCCACGTGAAGGAAAAGCGTATGTAGGTACTACAGATACATTCTATGACAATATCAAATCTTCACCATTAACTACACAAGAAGACAGAGACTATTTAATCGATGCGATTAATTACATGTTCCCTAGTGTTAATGTTACAGATGAAGATATTGAATCAACATGGGCAGGAATTAGACCATTAATTTACGAAGAAGGCAAAGACCCTTCTGAAATCTCTCGTAAGGATGAAATTTGGGAAGGTAAATCAGGTTTATTAACTATTGCAGGTGGTAAATTAACAGGCTATCGTCACATGGCTCAAGACATTGTTGATTTAGTATCTAAACGCTTGAAAAAAGACTACGGTTTAACATTTAGTCCATGTAATACAAAAGGTCTGGCAATTTCAGGTGGCGATGTAGGAGGTAGCAAGAACTTTGATGCGTTTGTAGAGCAAAAAGTAGATGTAGCTAAAGGATTCGGCATTGATGAAGATGTTGCAAGACGTTTAGCATCTAAATATGGTTCAAATGTTGATGAATTGTTCAACATTGCGCAAACATCTCAATACCATGATAGCAAGTTACCATTAGAAATTTATGTAGAACTTGTTTATAGTATTCAACAAGAAATGGTATACAAACCTAACGATTTCTTAGTTCGTCGTTCTGGTAAAATGTACTTCAATATTAAAGATGTATTAGATTATAAAGATAGTATCATCGATATTATGGCTGATATGTTAGACTACTCACCAGCTCAAATTGAGGCTTATACTGAAGAAGTTGAGCAAGCAATTAAAGAAGCGCAACATGGAAATAATCAGCCAGCAGTTAAAGAATAATTAATTTGTACAATCATAAACTGGTGTCCTGTTTTAGGGGCATCAGTTTTTTTATATGAGATACATTAGTCAATTGAAACTATGCATCACTAAATGTATGATAATAATAAAAGCGAATATAAAAACGTTGTTATTAAAGGTGTGAGATGATGACTGAAAAACAATTTAAATTAACTGTACAAGATAACACGAATATTGAAGTTAAAGTGAATTTTACAGATGTAGATTCAAAAGGAATTATTCATATATTTCATGGTATGGCTGAACATATGGAACGTTACGATAAATTAGCACATGCACTTTCAAAGGATGGCTTCGATGTGATATGTCATAATCATCGAGGACATGGTATTAATATTGATGAATCAACAAGAGGGCATTACGATGATATGAAACGAGTTATCGGTGATGCCTTTGAAGTAGCGCAAACAGTGAGAGGCAATGTTGATAAACCATACATTATAATCGGACATTCAATGGGATCCGTTATAGCTAGATTGTTTGTAGAAACATATCCGCAATATGTTGATGGTCTAATTTTAAGTGGGACAGGGATGTATCCATTATGGAAAGGATTACCAACCGTTAAGGTGTTACAACTGATTACAAAAATTTATGGTGCTGAGAAACGGGTTGAATGGGTTAACCAGTTAGTATCAAATAGTTTTAATAAAAAAATACGTCCATTACGTACACAAAGTGATTGGATTTCTAGTAATCCAACTGAAGTAGACAACTTTATTAAAGATCCATATAGTGGATTTAATGTGTCAAATCAATTATTATATCAAACAGCCTATTATATGCTACATACATCACAATTAAAAAATATAAAAATGTTAAATCATGCCATGCCTATATTATTAGTTTCAGGATGTGACGATCCTTTAGGTGATTATGGTAAAGGGATTTTAAAATTGGCGAATATATATAGAAAAGCTGGCATTAAAAATGTTAAAGTGAATCTTTATCATCATAAACGTCATGAAGTGTTATTTGAAAAAGATCATGACAAAATTTGGGAAGACTTGTTTAAATGGTTGAATCAATTTTATAAAAAATAAAGAAAGTGGAATTAAATATGAATAAAAATAAGCCTTTTATTGTAGTAATTGTGGGGCCAACTGCTTCAGGTAAAACAGAGCTTAGCATAGAACTCGCGAAGCGTATCAATGGTGAAATCATAAGCGGTGATTCTATGCAAGTCTACAAACATATGAATATTGGAACTGCAAAAGTAACACCTGAAGAAATGGATGGTATTCCACATCATTTAATTGATATCTTGAATCCTGATGATACATTTTCAGCATATGAATTCAAGCGATTAGCAGAAGATTTAATTACTGATATAACGAATAGAGGTAAAGTTCCAATCATAGCAGGTGGAACAGGCTTATATATTCAATCATTAATATATAATTATGAATTAGAAGATGAAACAGTTACACCTGCACAATTATCCATAGTTAAACAAAAGTTATCTGCATTAGAACATTTAGATAATCAGCAACTACACGATTATTTAGATCAATTTGATGCGGTTTCTGCAGAAAATATTCACCCTAACAACCGCCAAAGAGTGTTGCGCGCTATTGAATATTATTTAAAAACAAAAAAACTTTTGAGTAATCGCAAGAAAGTGCAACAATTTACTGAAAATTATGATACATTATTATTAGGGATTGAAATGTCGCGCAAAACATTATATTCAAGAATAAATAAACGTGTTGATATTATGTTGGATCACGGATTATTTAGAGAAGTGCAACAACTTGTTGAACAAGGCTATGAATCTTGCCAAAGTATGCAAGCTATTGGATATAAAGAATTAATACCTGTGATTAACGGACAAATGATTTATGAAGATGCTGTCAATGATTTAAAGCAACATTCACGCCAATATGCAAAACGACAAATGACATGGTTCAAGAATAAAATGAGTGTTCATTGGTTAGATAAAGAAAATATGTCACTTCAAATGATGTTAGATGAGATTACAACCCAGATTAAGTAAAAGGAGTCCGACAGATGATTGCAAACGAAAACATCCAAGACAAAGCACTAGAGAATTTTAAAGCAAACCAAACTGAAGTAACTGTATTCTTTCTAAACGGTTTCCAAATGAAAGGTGTTATTGAAGAATACGACAAGTATGTCGTAAGCTTAAATTCTCAAGGCAAACAACACTTGATTTACAAACATGCGATCAGCACTTATACAGTAGAAACTGAAGGTCAAGCATCTACTGAAAGTGAAGAATAAGTTGTAATCATATGGGCACGATTTAATGACTCGTGTACATAACGTTTGAAGTATGATAAATAGATATAGAAATAAAGTCATATGTGACATCAATTAAATGATGTTCAAATGACAAGATACAATAGAGGAATGTTTGTAATAAAAACGCTTCATATAATGGTCGAGTCAATATATGATACGACTTTATATGAAGCGTTTTATTTGCTATGAGCTAGTATATTTTATAATAACTTTTCTATTTCTCTTTCGATTTGAACAGGTTTTTTTTGAGGTGCAAATCGTTTAACAACGTTACCTTCGCGATCCACTAAAAACTTAGTGAAATTCCATTTGATTTTCTCATTAAAGAATCCATGTTGTGCCGCAGTCAAATATCTAAATAAAGGTAATTGATGTTCCCCTTTTACGTCTATTTTTTGATGCATAGGGAAGGTAACACCATAGTTTAATTTACAGTTTTGAGCTGCTTCTTCGCCTGATCCAGGTTCTTGGCCACCAAATTGATTACAAGGGAAACCTAGAATTACAAACCCTTGATCTTTGTATTTCTCGTATAATGATTGCAAACCTTCAAATTGTGAAGTAAAGCCACATTCGCTAGCTGTATTAACAATTAGCATAACGTCACCCTTATATGCATCTAATTTGTAAGTAACACCTTTATTTGTTTCTACTACAAAATCATAAATTGTCTCCATTGAATCATCCTTTCGATTTACTTAAAATGTACCATAAAATCGTGTAATAGTCTTTACTAAAACTCTATGATAGAATACTTTGAGTAGGATTTTATTAAGGAGATGTATAACATGGCTCAGCAACAAATTCATGATACTAAAAATAAACTAGAAAAAGCTGTCTTAGTCGGTGTACATGCTCAAGATGATAAGCAATTTAATTTTGAGTCTACAATGGAGGAATTATCATCTTTATCAGAGACTTGCCAACTTGAAGTGTTGGGTCAAATTACTCAAAACAGAGATCGTGTAGATCGCAAATATTATGTTGGTAAAGGTAAAATTGAAGAAATTCAAGCATTTATTGAGTTCAAAGATATTGATGTAGTCATCACAAATGATGAATTAACGACTGCACAATCCAAATCACTAAATGAAGCTTTAGGTGTAAAAATTATTGATAGAACTCAGTTGATTCTTGAAATATTTGCATTAAGAGCAAGAAGTAAAGAAGGTAAATTGCAAGTAGAGCTAGCACAACTTGATTATTTATTACCTAGATTGCAAGGCCATGGTAAAAGCCTTTCTCGTTTAGGTGGCGGTATTGGAACTAGAGGCCCTGGTGAAACGAAGTTAGAGATGGATCGCAGACATATTCGAACTCGTATGAATGAAATTAAACATCAATTGCGGACGGTAGAAGAACATCGCGAAAGATATCGAAATAAAAGAAATCAAAATCAGGTGTTTCAAGTAGCTTTAGTTGGTTATACAAATGCTGGTAAATCATCATGGTTTAATGTTTTAGCAAATGAAGAGACGTATGAAAAAGATCAATTATTTGCAACGTTAGATCCTAAAACACGACAAATTCAAATAAATGATGGATTTAATTTAATTATTTCAGATACTGTTGGTTTTATACAGAAACTACCTACGACGTTAATTGCAGCTTTTAAATCAACTTTAGAAGAGGCTAAAGGTGCGGATTTATTAGTACATGTCGTAGATAGTAGCCATCCTGAATACCGTACACAGTATGACACAGTTAATGATTTAATCAAACAATTAGATATGAGTCATATTTCTCAAATAGTTATTTTTAATAAAAAGGACTTATGTGATCATGCATCAAATCGTCCAGCAAGTGATTTGCCTAATGTTTTTGTTTCTTCTAAAAATGATGGTGATAAATTACTTGTTAAGACGTTATTTATTGATGAAATCAAAAGGCAATTAACTTATTATGATGAGGCAATTGCGACGAATAATGCAGATCGATTATATTTTCTAAAACAACATACATTAGTGACTGAACTTAAATATGATGAAATTGAAAATGTTTATCGTATAAAAGGATTTAAAAAATAATAAAAGGACGAAATTCAAATGAAAGATATAAGTAAGATAGTAGCTGACGTCGAATCAACGTTAGCACCATATTTTAAAGAAATTGAAGAAACAGCATATATTAATCAAGAAAAAGTATTAAATGCGTTTCATCATGTCAAAGCAACCGAAAGTGATTTACAAGGATCAACAGGTTACGGGTATGATGATTTTGGACGTGACCATTTAGAAGAAATATATGCGCAGGCATTTAAAGCAGAAGATGCAATTGTTCGTCCGCAAATTATTTCAGGTACGCATGCGATTACTATTGCATTACAAAGTTTATTAAAACATGGTGATGAATTAATTTATATAACGGGTAGTCCATATGACACTTTACTTGAAGTCATTGGCGTAAACGGAAATGGTATTGAAAGTTTAATGGAGTACGGCGTATCGTATAAAGATATTGCACTTAAAGAAGGTAAAATCGATATTGAAAGTGTGTTAGATGGGGTTTCTGAGCGCACCAAAGTAATAGCGATTCAACGTTCGAAAGGCTATGATCAAAGACCTTCAATTCCTCTAGATGAAATTGAACAGGTGATTATTAGGTTGAAAGAAGTGCATCCTAATATTTTAATATTTGTGGATAACTGTTATGGGGAATTTGTAGAAAGACGTGAACCTATAGAATGTGGTGCCGATTTAATAGCAGGATCATTAATTAAAAACCCTGGCGGTGGTTTAGCTAAGATTGGTGGATACATTGCTGGTAGAAAAGATTTAATTGAACGATGTGGTTATAGATTGACAGCACCTGGTATTGGTAAAGAAGCAGGTGCATCATTAAATGCATTGCTTGAAATGTATCAAGGTTTCTTTTTAGCACCACATGTTGTCAGTCAGAGTCTTAAAGGGGCATTGTTTACTAGTTTATTTTTAGAAAAAATGAATATGAACACAACGCCGAAGTACTACGAAAAACGAACTGATTTAATTCAAACAGTTAAATTTAAAACGAAAGAACAAATGATTTCATTTTGTCAAAGTATTCAACACGCATCCCCAATTAATGCACATTTTAGTCCAGAACCGAGTTATATGCCTGGTTACGAAGATGATGTTATTATGGCTGCTGGTACGTTTATTCAAGGTTCATCGATTGAATTATCTGCAGATGGACCTATTCGTCCTCCTTATGAAGCGTATGTTCAAGGAGGATTAACATATGAACACGTTAAAATTGCTGTGACAAGAGCTGTTAATCAGTTGAAAGAACAAGGACTTATATAATAGATTAAATTTCACCCTAAATGATAATGTATTTTGGGTGAAATTTTTTTGCGGAGATTTATCAGATTATTTTTAAAAATTGAAAAAATATTTTAGCTGTAGATTGTTTTATGGCGTTTTAAAGGTCAAAATTGCAGTTATATCAATGTTTTGAGTTTTATGTCAGAAAACCTGACATATTTTTGAAATCCTAAAAAAATTATGATAAGTTATTAACAAGTTCAAAAGTAGAGGAGAGGAACAATGATATCGAATGATGCAATCAGACGAAATATGGCTGTCTTCTCTATGAGTGTAGTAAGTAAATTAACGGATTTAACGCCAAGGCAAATACGTTACTATGAAACACATGAACTCATCAAACCTGAAAGAACAGAAGGTCAAAAACGTCTGTTCTCACTCAATGATTTGGAAAGATTACTAGAAATTAAATCACTTTTAGAAAAAGGATTTAATATCAAAGGGATTAAACAAATCATTTATGACTCACAAGAGCATTTAACAACAGATGAACAAGAGATAAGAAAAAAGATGATTGTAGATGCCACGCAAAAGCCTATTGGAGAAACTTTACCAATAAATCGTGGTGATTTATCCCGATTTATTAAATAAAATTTGGAGGATTTTAAAATGCCAAAACGTACTTTCACTAAAGACGACATTCGTAAATTTGCAGAAGAGGAAAATGTAAGATATTTAAGATTACAATTCACTGATATTTTAGGAACAATTAAAAATGTTGAAGTGCCTGTAAGCCAATTAGAAAAAGTACTTGATAACGAAATGATGTTTGACGGTTCTTCTATCGAAGGTTTCGTACGTATCGAAGAATCTGACATGTATTTACATCCAGATTTAGATACTTGGGTAATCTTCCCATGGACTGCTGGTCAAGGTAAAGTAGCACGTTTAATTTGTGATGTATATAAAACAGATGGTACGCCATTTGAAGGGGATCCACGTGCAAACTTAAAACGTGTATTAAAAGAAATGGAAGATTTAGGCTTCACAGACTTTAACCTAGGGCCTGAACCAGAATTCTTCTTGTTTAAGTTGGATGAAAAAGGAGAACCAACTTTAGAACTTAATGATGATGGTGGATATTTCGATTTAGCACCTACAGATTTAGGAGAAAACTGTCGTCGTGATATTGTTTTAGAATTAGAGGATATGGGCTTCGATATTGAAGCTAGTCACCATGAAGTTGCACCGGGTCAACATGAAATCGACTTTAAATATGCGGATGCAGTTACAGCATGTGATAACATCCAAACATTTAAATTGGTTGTTAAAACAATTGCACGTAAGCATAATTTACATGCAACATTCATGCCTAAACCATTATTTGGTGTGAACGGTAGCGGTATGCACTTTAATGTTTCATTATTCAAAGGTAAAGAAAATGCATTCTTTGATCCGAATACTGAAATGGGCTTAACAGAAACAGCTTACCAATTCACAGCTGGTGTACTTAAAAACGCACGTGGATTTACAGCGGTATGTAACCCATTAGTAAACTCATACAAACGTTTAGTTCCTGGTTATGAAGCACCATGTTATATTGCATGGAGCGGTAAAAACCGTTCACCGTTAATCCGTGTACCATCTTCAAGAGGATTATCAACTCGTATTGAAGTACGTTCAGTTGACCCAGCTGCGAACCCATATATGGCATTAGCTGCAATTTTAGAAGCTGGTTTAGACGGTATTAAAAATAAATTAAAAGTTCCAGAACCTGTTAACCAAAATATTTACGAAATGAATCGTGAAGAACGTGAAGCAGTAGGCATTCAAGACTTACCTTCAACACTTTACACAGCATTAAAAGCAATGCGTGAAAATGAAGTTATTAAAAAAGCTTTAGGAAATCATATCTATAATCAATTTATTAATTCAAAATCAATTGAATGGGATTACTACAGAACTCAAGTATCTGAATGGGAAAGAGATCAGTACATGAAGCAATATTAATACGCTAAACAATGATGGGAAATCAGTAATATCAAGGGCTAGAGCGTTTTGCTTTAGCTCTTTTTTGATTTGGAAAGATGGGATTTCACTTGACCACTTTTGTTAAAAATGGATTTGGTCAAGTTTTGGTCAAGTAAATGTTTTATGTATTTATTTTTTTAAAGCTGGGGAAGACCATTTTATATTTTAGTTCACATGAATTTTAATATATTTGGAGGTGATGAGATGAGGCGATAAAAGAACGTCGCGAAAACGTTGAGTATTACTTGAAAATAGCCATATTCATATTACTTCTCATCGAATTCATTTGCAGAACGTTCTAAGGTAAGACCCCGAAAAGAGGGACCTTACTACGCATTATTAAGGGGGTAATACTATATGAAAAGAGAAACAAAACAAAAAATATCTTTTTGTTTATCGATCGGTATTTTCATTTTAGTTATACTACTATTGATATTCTAAAAAATTAAAAATTTCTCCTCATCTAATTTATGAATTGCTATGATGAAATATTCAATACAATCAAAGAATTGATAGAAAACAAAGAGATATCGAGTTATCAAATTAATAAAGATACTGGGATAAGTTACGGTAATATTAATGCTATGCGCCGTAGAGAAAGAAGAATAGAAAATTTAAGCTTAAAGAATGCAAAGATCTTATATGAATATGCGAAAAAGGTATTGTAATATAAGCATTGAGTTCAATAGGCATACAATAACTGCCCAAACTAGTGACTGAGTGGGTGCTTTTATAGTATTAAAAGTTTTCTAAAAGTGAAAGAAATCATGTTTAGTGATTTACTTATGTTTTTCAAAATAGTATAATAATTTTATACAATATATAGAGCTTCAGTATACCTTTTGAGTATATATGGAGTTCTTTCTTTTTATACAAGATGTATATGTATAAATGGAAATATTTAATACATTACATAAAAACCTTTAGGTGCACTTAGAGGGATGTTAATCATAAAAAAAGAGATTTTGAAAAATATAGGCTATTATACTTTAGAATTACAAATTATAAATCTTGCCAGTGGATATGGGAGTTCAACATGTCACTTACCCCAATTTGTGGAATGTTAAATAACTATAAAGAGGAAAGGAGAAAAAATGATAAGAATGGTTAAAGAAAAAGAACGAATAGCAAAATTAAATTTCGAATAGCTGTGACGAGCTTAATAATTCAAGTACTTAATTTTATCAAATCGTTCTTTTAAAAAGGTAAAGGGCAAAAGACCTTTACCACATTAAATAGGGAGGTGGTATTTATGACAAGAGAATTAAGGAAAAAATTAACTCTCTATCTTAACATTGCAACTTTAATATTATTTATTATTAATTTAACTAGAAAAAAATAAATTATTCTTTCATTTTGACAAAAATTATGAACCAGTTTAAAGAAATTTATAATACAATAGAAAAATTACTAAATGATAAATCAATATCTAATTATAGAATTAATCAAGACACTGATGTTTCTTATGGTGGTATAAGTGAATTAAGAAGCGGGAAAAGAAAAGTGAATAATTTAACTTTAGAAACAGCGGAAAAACTCTATAATTACCAAAAACAATTAGAAATAATGATTGAAGATTAAAATAAGGCCATATTTTTGAAATATCATGGAGTGAGCCTTTTAAGTCATCTAATTTTAAAGTATATTAAATATGGATAACTTAATGTGAATATAAATAAAAAATTATCAAATAATATAATATAGAATAGATGGAGACAAGAAATTTTATCAATATATAAAAAAACGCCAATACTATTAGGTATTAGTTTATGAATTAACTAGTTTGGCAACTAGAAAAAAACAATGTATTGCTAAACGTAGTTACTGCATTAGGATTATTATAATTATAAATAGAAAGAGAGTGTGATTAATAATGAATGAGATTGAAACTATTATAAGTGAAATAGAAAAGTTATTAACTAACAATACACCATATAGTATTTCAAAAAACTCAGGTGTACCACGTCAAACAGTTACTGATTTAAAGGTAGGTAAAACTAAAATAAAAGAAGCTAAATTTAAAACGATAATCAAGTTATATGAATATCAAAGAACATTAGAAAATAAAACAGAATGTTAACAAAAATATTTTGTTAGGTTAGGTGGACAAGAAATTAAATTTCTAATGATTTCATGGTTGTCTGTCCACGTTTTGTCCACCTCAATAAGATAATCTCTTAGTTTTAGAAATTGTACATGGTTAAATAATCAAAAATGCATATTATGAAATTATCATTGCCATTAAATCTTGAATGATCTTTAAGCGATGATATAAAAGGCTGAACACAGTAAATAAGTTAACTTTAATGCAGTATTCTATACTATACATATTTTGTAATAATGTTTATGCACATAATTTTTCATTGACAATTTTTTATATTAAATTGTGTAATTGGCATATATGATGATTTGTGATAATTATATTGTAATATAGCATTTGGTTTTATGATTCTAAAATTAATAGATTTGAAAAGTATACTTTATTTCATGAAAGTTTTTGGTACATTTATTTGAAAATGTTTTTATTACAAAGTTACATGGCTAAATGTTTCTTAACAAAATTAATTTTTCGAGTGTAAAGAATCGTGTGGTAAACATAATTTATATAGATTATAAGGAGGTGAAAATGGTCGAGGAAGTTAAAACGATAAAATAGTTTGAATGTTTTGATTTCAATTCTGGTAGGACTATTGAATTTGCAATCTAATAAGAATGTGAGGTTTGATTTAATATGAAGTCATATTCTTTGAATAAAATATTACTTTCTCACCATTAGTAAAATGAAGATGACTATTAAAGTGCGAAAAACAAATAAAAAAGAGAAAATAGAATTTTTAATAGGGACGTTTATAATTATTTTAGTAATATTAGGGTTCAAAATTATGAAATAAATGTATAGTATTTGAGAAGTCTATATGACTCCGGAAAAATTAAATTCTAAAGATATCTCAATATCTCAAATTTAATAGACTACTGGAGTTAGTAGTTTGAATATTGAAAGACACTAATCTAATAAAAATACATAAAAGGTTAAACTTTAGAAGTGGCTGTAAACTTCAATGAATACTAAACATTGAAGTTTTGTAAAAGGCGTAAGGTATACAAGACAAATCGTTTATCTTTGACAAAGTAATTGATGATGAAAAGTCGTTAATATGTAGAAACAAAAATTGAAAATATAAAATTTAACTATTATGAAGTGATGATAGCCATTAATGAATAGAAAAATAATAAAATCATTTATAGATAAAAAATACGTTAAGTTCACAGAATTTCGAAAAAAAGCAGAAAACATTGTACAGATATGGAGATGAAAAAATGTCAGAATACAAGAAAAAAATAATTGAATTAATTGAAAGTAATTTAACAGGATATGAAATTTCTAAAAAAACTGGAGTTTCTCAATACGTACTTTCACAATTAAGACAGGGCAAACGCGAAGTAGATAATCTAACCCTGAATACAACAGAAAAATTATATGAATATGCCAATAAAGTTTTGTAATTTAACTAATGTATAAATTAATCAAGCTATGTTTATTTGATTTAACTATTAATAAAAATCATATGGTGAATGGATATTATAATAATTAAAATACAAAAATAGTAGATTCCAATTTGTGAAAAAGGAGTATGTCGTTTCATTTAGAATTTATTGCACGAAATTAGCATCGAATAAGGGAAAATAAGTGTTAAGTTTTAAATGATAAAAAAGATTGGAATGGATCGTCTTGAAATGCTCCCTTCAAAGTTTTCATTTTTTCAATGTCGACTTCGAAGGGGGCATTTTCATTAAATTGTTATAGCTTTTTATATTTGTATAATGAACATATAAGTTTAAGAAGGTGCGAGTGAAGGAAATAAAAAAGCTCAAATGTACCAAATTGTTAATCTTAATAAATCTCTACTTTATAAAGATTGAATGGACATTCGAGCGTTAATCAGTCAGGAGGGACTTTCCCTCCTACAATTTAATAATAATACTTGCTTCACCACTATACAAGGAGTGAGTTGTTATGTTCAAAGTGAATTATTCGATTTTAAGTTATTATCCAGAATATAATATCGCAGTAAGTTGGCAACGTTTAAGAGAAGGAAAAACAATAAAAAACAAGATTTAATACTGCTGCGTCATGAGGCGCTTGAACATTATTTGATGAATAAGTATAATTTCAACTATGATTATGCACATAAAATTGTATCAAAAAAATACGATTATTCAATTTTTATAAAAAAGAAGGTGGATTAAATGCTTACATTAATAAAATTGAAAGAAGATGAACAGGTTATAATATATGAATATATACCTGAAGATGATATAAGTAACGGTAAAGGTTCAGTAACTTTTAATAAAAAAGATGCAGAGGTTATAGATTTCTCATTATCTGAAATAGAAAATGAAGAATATTTTATGTTATATCGTAATAAGTCTTTTTCTGTAGTAAGAGACTTTATCGAGAAGCAAGAATTTCCCGAAAATTATAAAATAGCATGGTATTAAAGCATCCTTTCTACACAGATAAAGAGAAAGCGATGCTATTTTTATATGCTTTTTTCATTATTCGTTGAAAAAGAAGAGTCACAAAAGTTAACATATTTAAAAGAACTTGGTGAAGATGGCGAATATAAATATGTTGCCAAAATAGATAGTAAAACATCTAAATTATGTCATTCACTCAACGGAAAAATATTTAAAGTTAAAGATATGATACCAGGTGTGAATGCGCCACCTATGCATCCTTGGTGTAGAAGTGTCAATAGCGGTTTAAAAATGCTGTTTTATGGCGGTTTGAAAATGTCGTTTTTTAGCGGTTTAAGATTGTCGTATATTTAATGATTTTTCGGTTTTATAATCTTTTAATCGATATGATTCTCCAGT
>NZ_JACVZO010000032.1:0-31729 GCF_017151845.1 Staphylococcus sp. EG-SA-17 | reverse complement strand
TCAATCAAATAACCTCCAATCGAAGATTGAGTTAAGACATGATTATATAATTTAAAAAAGAAAAAATGTAGGAAAAACAGCATTTTCATTTCGCCATTTTCCTACATTTTATAACCGCCATTTACAATGGTTTAGAAAGCGGATCTAAATTTTAATAATGATTAATGAAAGGTAGATGAACATGAGTAACTCAAACGGTTTGTTAAATTTGTCCCTTCATTTATTTGCGTTGAACATCACGAGGCTGTTTCCATTTTCGAAAAATGGAAACGAGTATTGTAAGTAAAAACTCTGAAGAATCTAAGGAGATTATATAGTTTCAAGATGATGAACCAATTTAGGATGAAAATTTAAATGGATGGATATATTTAGATCTTACTGAATTGTAAAAATAGAATTTCAAGTTATTTGAATGTATTTATAAATATATCGTTATTATTAAAGTAGAGATTAGGGGCGATAACATGACTTTCGAAGAAAAATTAAGTGAAATGTACAATGAAATTGCGAATGAGATTAGCAGTATGATACCAGTAGAGTGGGAAAAGGTATATGCAATTGCCTATGTAGATGATCAAGGTGGAGAGGTCGTTTTTAATTATACAAAACCAGGTAGTGATGAATTGAATTATTACACGAATATATCTAGAGATTATAATGTTTCGGAAGAAATATTTGATGATTTATGGATGAATCTGTATTACTTGTTTAAGAATTTAAGGAATTTATTTAAAGAAGAAGGACTCGAACCATGGACATCATGCGAATTTGACTTTACAAGAGACGGCAAATTGAAAGTATCATTTGATTATATAGATTGGATTAATACAGAGTTTGATCAATTGGGCCGTGAAAATTACTATATGTACAAAAAGTTTGGTGTTTTACCAGAAATGGAATACGAGATGGAAGAAATTAAAGAAATCGAGCAATATATTAAAGAGCAAGATGAAGCTGAACTATAGGGGAGATAATATGACTTTCGAAGAAAAACTAAGTCAAATGTACAACGAGATTGCGAATGAGATTAGCAGCATGATACCAGTAGAGTGGGAAAAGGTATATGTAATTGCCTATGTAGATGATGGAGGTGGAGAGGTCATTTTTAATTATACTAAACCAGGTAGCGATGAATTGAATTATTACACATATATCCCTAGAGAGTATAATGTCTCTGAAAAAGTATTTTATGATTTGTGGACGGATTTATATAGATTGTTTAAGAAGTTAAGAAATGCATTTAAAGAAGAAGGACTTGAACCATGGACATCATGTGAATTTGACTTTGCAAGAGATGGCAAATTAAATGTATCTTTTGATTATATTGATTGGGTAAATACAGAGTTTGATCAATTGGGCCGTGAAAACTATTATATGTATAAAAAGTTTGGTGTTTTACCAGAAACGGAATATGAAATGGAAGAAATTCGAGCAGTAGAGAAGTATGTTAAAGAGCAAGAGTAGCAGACATGTTATAAAAGGCTGTGCAAAACCAACCTTGTTTTACATTTGACTCAAAGAAGAAGGTAAAAGATAAGATTATTTGCAACTTAAAAAGTCAATTAGTTTATCGGTATCCATACATCATGGATAAATGAGTTCAACTAATTAACAAATTACGATATAAATTTAAAATTGTCATTAATTGAAAAGGTTATTGTAGTGTATTTTATAAAGTTGATGTACATCGACTTATTTTTTAAAACTTATATCAAAAAAATATGAGAAAAGTATATACTATTAAAATGTTTTTTACTATAATTATAAATAGTTAAATATTTGGTTATGAAATAAATGTGTGGGAGGCAATTTTTAGAGATACATAGCAATGTAAAGGTATCAAATAGTTATTGCATAATTTATTATGATGACATAATTTTCAGTGAATAGTTGTAAATTAACACTGAAATAGATGTTTATATTAAGAAGACTTTAATATCATAATTAATCAAAATCTTGCGTCAAACATTTAAACGAATTTTAAGTTGATAACAATTGGTTAAACATTGTTCAAACATCACAATGATAAAGCATATTATCAGTATTGTAGTGTGTGGAAAATGACAGCCATCTAAGGAGAAAAATGATGAAAAGAATATTGGTAGTATTTTTAATGTTAGCAATTGTATTAGCAGGTTGTTCTAATAAAGGAGAAAAGTATCAAAAAGATATTGATAAAGTGTACAAAAAACAGAATCAAATGAATAAAATTGCCTCGAAAGTGCAAAACACTATTAAAACAGACATTAAACAAGAAGACAGTAATACACATGTTTATAAAGATGGTAAAGTCATTGTTATTGGTATTCAATTATATAAAGATCGTGAAAAAATGTATTATTTCGCATATGAAATAAAAGATGGTAAGGCAGAGATTAATAGAGAAATAGACCCAATTAAGTATATGAAAGACCATAAAGCAGATTATGAAGATGAAAATGTAGAAGTGGAAAAAGATTAACGTAGGCTTTCTTTAAAACTTTTAACCAGTTTCAAAAAGTAAATGAGCTTTAGCGACAATAATTTTTAAAATAAATACGATATAAATTTAAACATTTATATATAAGAACACAAACGTAAGTTTGTGAATAATAATAAAGGAGTAAGACAATGGAAAAATCGATCAAAATAATGACAATAATAGGAATTGTTGTTCAAGGTTTAGCAACGGTATTTAGTTTACTATTTATGGTTTTAGCAGCATCAGGTGTAATGACTACAGATGTGTCAACAACAGTTAATGGTGAGGTTGACCCAGTTGATGCAGAAACAGCAGCAGCAATTTTCACTGTATTATTCTTATTCCTATTTATATTTGGAATCATTTCAATTATTTTAGGTGCAATCGGTATGTTTAAAGCATCTAAAAACAAAAAAATGAGTGGTATATTGTTGATTATTGGAGCTGTAATAAGTGGTAACATAATTACATTTGCTTTATGGTTAATCAGTGGTATTAAACTACTTACTAATAACAAGCCTAAAGATGAAATAAGCGACTTATCATAAACATCGTATATTGAAATTTCAAGATTTCTTAAGTAATTATATTTCTGTTAGTTTTTAACAAATTAACCGATTAAATAAAGTGCTCTCTTAGAAGTAGATTTTCAGTCAATAACTGCTTTTAAGAGAGCATTTTGTATTTGATAATGCTCATAGCATCGGACAAAAAGCATTGACGAACTTAAAAAAATACGTTAGACAATGCACTTCTAAATATTAAAGGCATCGACTAACGCATTGTTCAAATATAGTTAATTATTTTTATAAAATTGATGATGATCATTCAAGTAAGCATAGAATAAACCTATAATGAGTCCGCCTCCAATATAGTTACCGATAAAAGCCGCAGCGATATTCGAAATAGCTGGTATGAAGTGCAATGTATCAACTTGATAAATTAAACCACCCATAAATAAGCAACTGTTGTAAACGACATGTTCATAACCCATAAAGGCGAATATGGTAACACCGAACATCATGACAAACATTTTTGCAAGTACATCGTCAATTTGCATGGCGATAACTAATGAAATATTAATAAAGAAGTTGGCGAATATCGCTTTCATTAATATACTTACAAACCCAGTAGACAACGTTTTATGTTCTATAACTGCTGATAATTGATTTAACATATCTGGCGTCATTACATTTGAAAAACGCATGAAACTAAATAAAATAGCAGCACCTAAAATATTTCCTGCAAAGCACAATAAAAATATTTTCAATACTCTAGTTGGTTTAATTACTTTATAATACAGGCCTACAGTAAAGTACATGAAGTTACTGGTTAGTAGTTCGGAGTTTGTAAATAAAATGAGTACTAACGCAAAGCTGAATGTAATGGCACTGGCCATATTCACAATGCCTGGCGGTAAATCTGGTTCGTGTGTTGCTTTAACTGATAATACGAAGACCGTAATAATTCCGATAATAAATCCTGCCATCATCGCGCGTAATAAATAACGTTTTAAATAAACGCTTTGTAATATATCTTTTGTTCTTATTGTTTCGACTACGTTATTTACCCAGTCATCCCCATAAAATATTTTATCCCATTTAATATGTTTCTCCTTCACAATGACATCCTCACTTTTCATTTGTTAATCAGAGTATACTATGAATCACTTTATTTGTGAATAATTTCACAAAATTAATTTTAAAAACTAATATTTTTGAATAACAGCTAGGATTTTTTAACAAATCATTTATTTTAAAATAATTAATCGTCAGTTAGTATCAATGAATAAATACAGATTTTCATGCAAAAAAACCTAGTAATGATGCGACGATCATTACTAGGAGATTATGCGTCTATTAAGTTGTCGCTTGTTTCGGACGGCGTATAACTACATCGATGATGAAACCGATAATAGCAAAGAGCATGAATGGTACAAGCCAAGCTAAATCGATATCTGCTAAAGGTAACATCATAAACCATTTCAAAATAACACCGTGTAATAAGTTGAAACTATTTAGTATTTGTAAAATTGAAATAATCAATGTAATAACAGTTGCGAGTCGATAGGCCCAACTGAATCTGAATGTGCTAAACATGTTAGCAAATGATATCAGTACAAGTGCAATAGACACGGGATATATTAAAGTCAATAATGGTACAGCAATTTTTAAAATCATTTCTAAACCAAGTGTTGTAAATAAGAACCCTATGATAGAGAAAATAAGTGCAAATATTTTATAAGAAAACTTAGGTACGTGTTTCTTAGTAAATGTGGCGCAAGCATTGACGAGTCCTATACATGTTGTTAAACATGCAAGTATCACTGTCATACCAAATACTATGTTGCCAAATGAACCAAATACTCGTAATGAGTTGTACGTCAATATATCTGTACCATCTTTAAAGTTTCCTGGAGCTGTTGATGCCCCAACGTATGCAAGTGCAAAGTAAATCATTCCAAGTAATATGGCTGCAATAAGACCTGAAAAGCAGACATATTTTAAAATTTTCATGCGATCTGTGAGGCCTTTAAACTTATAGCCATTGACAATGACTACGGAAAAAGCTAACGCAGCAACAAGATCCATTGTAAAATAGCCTTCCAAACTTCCTGAAATGAAAGGATGTGTTATATATTTATCCTTAGGTGCACTTAGTGCAGATTCAGGGTTGAAAATGACAGCAATACTTAATAGAGCGACCATTAATAGTAATAACGGTGTTAATAATTTACCTAAATTATCAACGATTTTCGATGGATTTAAACTAATCCAGTAAACGATGGCAAAAAAGATTGCTGCGAATATAATTAAAGTCCATTGGTTGTGCACAGGTAAAATGTGTCTTGTACCAATTTCGTACGCGACATTTGCAGCACGTGGAATACCGTAAAATGCTCCGATAGACATGTAAATCACGACAGCAAAAATAAACCCGAACCATGGATGTATACGATTGCCTACACTTTCAACACCTTCATCATAAAATGCAACAACAATAACAGTAATAAAGGGGAGTAATATGCCTGTAAGAGCAAAGCCTAGCATACCAATCCACATATTTTGACCCGCTGTATGGCCAAGCATGGGCGGGAATATTAAATTTCCGGCTCCAAAAAATAGTGAAAATAACATGAGGCCCGAAATAATAACTTGTTTTTTCAATGTAATTTCCTTCCTAAAACTAGATATTCATAATAATTTAAAAAATCTGAAAAATAAAAACGTTCTTACTTTATCTTTAAATGACAATACTATGATTCTATTATTTTATAAAAAAGATTGCAATAATAACGTCTTGCTATTATTGGATAATGACAATTAAAGTGTCGTTTTTATGAATTAAAATAGGTGAAAGTAAGTTGGAAATACGTTGAAGCGTTGTGATTTTTATGAGAAATTGTATGAGTGAGGACTGCTATTTATAAAAGGTAAACTATGGATGAGTTTATGGTTGTTCCAATAGGTAAATAAGAGATAGCACACTGTACACATAATGATACGTGGATGAGTGAATATGTCTGATAGGAAGGCCTAGTCACTCAAATGAATTTAAGTTTATTACGTGATAAATCACAAATCTCTCTCATGTGATAGGTCTCCCATTAAATCATGCTTATATGAAATGTTCACATATTTGTTAGCTTTTCAAGAAATAATATTAAATATCTTTTCATAGTATAGCAATATTAAATAAATGCATTTATAATTTTAACTGTATTTTAAATATTAATCATGAGGTGATAAGATGAATAAAATTTCAAAGTATATTGCAATAGCATCATTATCGGTAGCGGTTACAGTTTCAGCGCCACAAACGACAAATTCTACAGCGTTTGCCAAAAGTTCTGCTGAAGTTCAACAAACGCAACAAGCTTCTATACCAGCATCGCAAAAGGTGAATCTTGGTAATCAAAATATTATGGCAGTGGCTTGGTATCAAAATTCAGCTGAAGCAAAAGCATTATATTTACAAGGTTATAACAGTGCAAAGACTCAGTTAGATAAAGAGATTAAAAAGAATAAAGGTAAACATAAGTTAGCTATTGCTTTGGATTTAGATGAAACAGTTTTAGATAATTCTCCATATCAAGGCTATGCATCAATACATAATAAACCTTTCCCAGAAGGTTGGCATGAATGGGTACAAGCTGCTAAAGCTAAACCTGTCTATGGCGCAAAAGAATTCTTGAAATATGCTGACAAAAAAGGTGTCGATATCTACTATATTTCTGATAGAGATAAAGAAAAAGATTTAAAGGCAACACAAAAGAACTTAAAACAACAAGGTATCCCTCAAGCTAAGAAGAGTCATATTTTACTAAAAGGTAAAGATGATAAGAGTAAAGAATCACGCAGACAAATGGTTCAAAAGGATCATAAACTTGTCATGCTATTTGGAGATAATTTATTAGACTTTACAGACCCAAAAGAAGCTACAGCTGAATCTCGTGAAGCATTAATTGAAAAACATAAAGACGATTTCGGTAAGAAATATATCATTTTCCCTAACCCAATGTATGGTAGTTGGGAAGCTACAATTTACAACAATAACTATAAAGCAAGTGACAAAGCAAAAGATAAATTACGTAAAAATGCTATTAAGCAATTCGATCCTAAAACAGGCGAAGTTAAATAATATATGAATTGGACGTCTACATGTACTTAAAGGTATATGTAGGCGTTTTTAAATTGATCCTTAAATTTTAAATGTACCGTACAAAAATAATAGACAATTAATTGCATTTTCCATAAATTTGCTTTTAATATAAAAAGTTCGGGTATAATGAAGGATAAGTGTATGTATAACATTACAGAGCGCAACACGACGTACGTGCATCTAAGAATATAAACAATGTTTAAATCATAGTAGTAGGGAGAGAAATGCATGTTTTTAGCTTGGAATGAAATACGGCGCAACAAATTGAAGTTTGGACTAATTATTGGTGTGTTAACGATGATTAGTTACTTGCTATTTTTATTATCTGGATTGGCGAATGGTCTTATCAATATGAATAAAGAAGGCATTGATAAGTGGCAAGCAGATGCCATTGTTCTAAATAAAGATGCCAATCAAACTGTGCAACAATCTGTTTTTAACAAGAAAGATATTGAAAATAAATACAAGAAGCAAGCTACTTTGAAGCAAACAGGGGAAATTGTGTCTAATGGCCATCAAAAAGACAATGTTTTAGTGTTCGGTGTTGAAAAGTCATCATTTTTAGTTCCGAGTTTAATAGAAGGGCATAAAGCGACTAAAGATAATGAAGTGTTAGCTGATGAAACACTTAAAAATAAAGGATTTAAAATTGGCGACACATTATCACTATCTCAATCAGATGAAAAATTGCATATCGTAGGTTTTACAGAAAGTGCAAAATATAATGCGTCACCAGTCATTTTCACGAATGACGCTACCATTGCCAAAATCAATCCTAGATTGACTGGAGATAAAATTAATGCAGTTGTTGTACGTGATACAAATTGGAAAGACAAAAAATTAAACCAAGAGCTTGAAGCGGTAAGTATTAATGACTTTATTGAAAATTTACCAGGTTATAAACCACAGAACTTAACATTAAACTTTATGATTTCATTCTTATTTGTCATTTCAGCTACAGTTATAGGCATTTTCTTATATGTCATGACATTACAAAAAACAAGTTTATTTGGCATATTAAAGGCTCAAGGATTTACGAATGGCTATTTAGCGAACGTAGTTATTTCGCAGACGCTCATATTAGCATTATTTGGTACGGCATTTGGCTTACTGTTAACAGGCGTTACAGGTGCATTTTTACCTGATGCAGTACCTGTCAAATTCGATGTACTAACATTGCTCGTATTTGCAATTGTGTTAATGATTGTCTCTGTATTAGGAAGTTTATTCTCCATTTTAACAATTAGAAAAATAGATCCGTTAAAGGCGATTGGGTAGGAGGTGTAGCAAATGTTGAAATTTGAAAATGTAACAAAGTCATTTAAAGATGGGAATCGTAACATTGAAGCGGTTAAAGATACAAATTTTGAGATAAATAAAGGTGATATTATAGCATTGGTTGGACCTTCTGGCTCTGGTAAAAGTACATTTCTAACTATGGCAGGTGCTTTACAAACGCCGACATCTGGGCACATTTTAATCAATAACCAAGATATTACGACAATGAAGCAAAAAGCATTGGCAAAAGTTAGAATGTCTGAAATAGGTTTTATTTTACAAGCTACAAACCTTGTACCATTTTTAACGGTAAAGCAACAATTTACATTATTGAAAAAGAAAAATAAGAATGTTATGTCTAATGAAGACTATCAGCAACTTATGTCACAATTAGGTCTAACTTCATTGCTTAATAAGTTACCTTCAGAAATTTCAGGTGGTCAGAAACAACGTGTGGCGATAGCCAAAGCGTTATATACGAATCCGTCGATTATTTTAGCGGATGAACCTACCGCGGCGTTAGATACTGAAAATGCGATTGAAGTCATTAAAATTCTACGTGATCAAGCCAAAAAAAGAAAGAAAGCATGTATTATTGTTACACATGATGAACGACTTAAAGCATATTGTGATCGTTCATATCATATGAAAGATGGCGTCCTTAATCTTGAAAATGAAACAGTAGAATAGTTTTATTAAGCCGGTACATCATGTGCCGGTATTTTTATGTTTATGTATTATTTGAATAAACTTTCACATTCAATTAATAATAATTATTATCGAAAATTAGAAATATTCCGTGAAATATAATATTTTTTGTAGTAAAATGGCCTCTAAGTATTCAATATTTAAATATGGGGATTGAATATAAAATTATCGTAATGGGGGTCAATGGTTATGGATTTATTGATAGGTACATTATTTTTATTTTTGGTCTTAGTGATTTTTACATTATTTACATATAAAGCACCTAATGGTATGCGTGCCATGGGAGCATTAGCTAATGCAGCAATCGCAACATTTTTAGTAGAAGCATTTAATAAATATGTTGGTGGCGAAGTATTCGGTATTAAATTTTTAGAAGAGCTAGGAGACGCTGCGGGAGGTCTAGGTGGTGTCGCTGCCGCTGGATTAACAGCATTAGCTATCGGTGTGTCACCAGTATATGCATTAGTTATAGCAGCCGCGTGCGGTGGTATGGATTTATTACCAGGTTTCTTTGCGGGTTATATGATTGGATATGTGATGAAATATACAGAGAAATATGTGCCGGATGGTGTCGACTTAATTGGATCGATTGTCATCTTAGCGCCATTAGCTCGTCTTATTGCAGTATTATTAACGCCAGTAGTGAATAGTACATTGATTCGAATTGGTGATATTATCCAAAGTAGTACGAATACGAATCCAATTATCATGGGTATCATTTTAGGTGGTATTATCACGGTTGTCGGCACAGCGCCATTGAGTTCAATGGCATTGACAGCATTATTAGGTTTAACGGGTGTACCTATGGCTATTGGTGCCATGGCAGCATTTAGTTCGGCATTTATGAATGGGACGCTATTCCATCGCTTAAAATTAGGTGATCGTAAGTCTACGATTGCAGTAAGTATTGAACCTTTATCACAAGCAGATATTGTATCAGCCAATCCAATTCCAATCTATATTACAAATTTCTTTGGTGGTGCGATTGCTGGTTTAATTATTGCTATGTCAGGTTTAATTAACGATGCGACAGGTACAGCTACACCGATTGCAGGATTTTTAGTTATGTTTGGATTTAATCATCCGACGACAATTGTGATTTATGGTGTAGTAATGGCGATTGTAGGTGCGCTTGCAGGTTATCTTGGTTCAATTGTATTTAAAAAATATCCAATTGTTACTAAGCAAGACATGATTAATCGAGGTGCAGTAGACGCATAGCATCATCATATTGAATAGTAAAAACAAATAAAACATAGTAACGTGATTCAGTCGATGTAACAGTCGATAATGAGTCACGTTTTTTTATAGAAAAATATAAGACATAAAAATGTCATAATTTATTGTCGACAAATATCATACTGTATAAACATTTATCATTTTCTCAAGTACCTTTTACACGATGGAATGAACTTACTTTTTACGAAATTATGCGTATTTTATAAACAAATATCATTGATATAACGGTAAATGTAAGCGTTTACAACAGAAATAACAGCATGCTACGATATTTTTGTAAATTCACTGATTCAAGTATTTTAAGTCAATATGAGGAGGGATGTTATGAGCGATTCTGAGAAAGAAATTTTAAAAAGAATTAAAGATAATCCGTTTATTTCACAACGTGAACTTGCTGAGGCAATTGGATTATCTAGACCCAGCGTAGCAAACATTATTTCAGGATTAATACAAAAGGAATATGTTATGGGAAAGGCATATGTTTTAAATGAAGATTATCCTATTGTTTGTATTGGCGCAGCGAATGTAGATCGTAAGTTTTATGTGCATAAAAATTTAGTTGCAGAAACATCAAATCCTGTAACGTCAACACGCTCTATTGGTGGCGTAGCAAGAAATATTGCTGAGAACTTAGGTAGGCTTGGCGAAACGGTCGCTTTTTTATCTGCTAGTGGACAAGATAGTGAATGGGAAATGATTAAACGATTGTCCACACCATTTATGAATTTGGATCATGTTCAACAATTTGAAAATGCGAGTACAGGTTCATATACAGCTTTAATTAGTAAAGAAGGCGACATGACATATGGCTTAGCAGATATGGAAGTGTTTGACTACATTACGCCTGAATTTTTAATTAAGCGTTCACACTTATTGAAAAAGGCTAAGTGCATTATTGTAGATTTGAATTTAGGCAAAGAGGCATTAAACTTCTTATGTGCCTATACCACGAAACATCAAATCAAATTAGTTATCACCACGGTTTCTTCCCCAAAAATGAAAAATATGCCTGATTCATTACATGCTATTGATTGGATTATCACGAATAAAGATGAAACAGAAACATACTTAAATTTAAAAATAGAATCTACTGATGATTTAAAAATAGCTGCTAAACGCTGGAATGATTTAGGTGTTAAAAATGTTATTGTGACAAATGGCGTGAAAGAACTCATTTATCGAAGTGGTGAGGAAGAAATCATTAAGTCAGTTATGCCATCAAATAGTGTGAAAGATGTTACAGGTGCAGGCGATTCATTCTGTGCTGCAGTAGTGTATAGCTGGTTAAATGGGATGTCTACTGAAGATATATTAATTGCTGGTATGGTTAACGCAAAGAAAACGATAGAAACAAAATATACAGTTAGGCAAAACCTAGATCAACAGCAACTTTATCACGATATGGAGGATTATAAAAATGGCAAATTTACAAAAGTATATTGAGTATTCTCGAGAAGTTCAGCAAGCACGGGAGAACAATCAACCGATTGTAGCGTTAGAATCAACAATTATATCGCATGGTATGCCGTACCCACAAAATGTTGAAATGGCAACAACAGTAGAGCAAATTATCAGGAATAATGGTGCCATTCCAGCAACCATAGCCATTATAGATGGCAAAATTAAAATTGGTTTAGAAAGCGAAGATTTAGAAATACTGGCAACTAGTAAAGACGTTGCTAAAGTATCTAGAAGGGATTTAGCAGAAGTTGTTGCGATGAAGTGTGTTGGTGCTACTACTGTAGCGACGACGATGATATGTGCTGCAATGGCTGGTATTCAATTTTTTGTTACAGGAGGTATTGGGGGCGTCCATAAAGGTGCAGAACATACGATGGACATTTCAGCAGACTTAGAAGAACTGTCTAAAACAAATGTCACTGTTATCTGTGCAGGTGCCAAATCAATTTTAGACTTACCTAAGACGATGGAGTATTTAGAAACAAAAGGCGTTCCAGTTATTGGATATCAAACGAATGAATTGCCAGCATTCTTCACTCGCGAAAGCGGTGTTAAGTTAACAAGTTCGGTTGAAACGCCAGAACGACTTGCTGACATTCATTTAACAAAACAGCAGTTAAATCTTGAAGGTGGCATTGTTGTTGCTAATCCAATTCCATATGAGCATGCCTTATCAAAAGCATATATTGAAGCAATCATAAATGAAGCTGTTGTTGAAGCGGAAAATCAAGGTATTAAAGGTAAGGACGCCACACCGTTCTTGTTAGGGAAAATTGTAGAAAAAACGAATGGTAAAAGTTTAGCAGCAAATATAAAACTTGTTGAAAACAATGCGGCGTTGGGTGCTAAAATTGCTGTCGCTGTTAATAAATTATTGTAGGTGATGATACATGAATATTTTATTCGCTATCACAGGGATAGCATTTGCACTATTTGTTGCGTTTTTATTCAGTTTTGATCGTAAAAACATAGACTTCAAAAAGACGTTAATAATGATATTTATTCAAGTGTTGATTGTGTTATTTATGATGAACACAACGATTGGTTTAACAATCTTAACTGCATTAGGCTCATTTTTTGAAGGGTTAATAAATGTTAGTAAAGCAGGTATAAACTTTGTTTTTGGAGATATACAAAATAAAAATGGCTTTACGTTCTTTTTAAATGTGTTGCTGCCATTAGTGTTCATTTCTGTATTAATAGGCATCTTTAATTATATTAAGGTATTACCATTTATTATCAAATATGTAGGTATCGCTATTAATAAAATAACTAGAATGGGGCGCTTAGAAAGTTACTTTGCTATTTCAACAGCAATGTTTGGACAACCAGAAGTATATTTAACAATAAAAGATATTATTCCAAGATTATCTAGAGCGAAATTATATACAATTGCGACGTCTGGTATGAGTGCTGTTAGTATGGCAATGTTGGGTTCATATATGCAGATGATTGAGCCCAAGTTCGTAGTTACAGCTGTAATGTTAAATATTTTTAGTGCGCTTATCATCGCCAGTGTAATCAATCCCTATAAATCTGATGATAGTGATGTTGAAATTGATAACTTAACTAAATCAACGGAAACGAAATCAGTGAATGGAAAAACAGGAAAACCTAAGAAAGTTGCCTTTTTCCAAATGATTGGTGATAGTGCGATGGATGGGTTTAAAATCGCTGTTGTAGTAGCCGTAATGTTGTTAGCATTTATTTCATTAATGGAAGCAATTAATATCATGTTTGGTAGTGTTGGTTTGAACTTTAAACAGCTTATTGGCTATGTGTTTGCACCAATCGCATTCTTAATGGGGATTCCATGGAGTGAAGCAGTTCCAGCTGGCTCTTTAATGGCGACCAAATTAATTACAAATGAGTTTGTAGCAATGCTTGATTTTAAAAATGTCCTGGGTGATGTATCTGCTCGAACACAAGGTATCATTTCAGTTTACTTAGTAAGCTTCGCTAATTTTGGTACGGTTGGTATCATCGTAGGTTCAATTAAAGGCATTAGTGATAAACAAGGAGAAAAAGTTGCATCCTTTGCAATGAGGCTGTTACTTGGTTCAACTCTAGCTTCAATCATTTCAGGATCAATTATTGGCTTAGTATTGTAAATTAATCGAAGTATCTAAATTAAATTCATGGCAAAGCTAAACCCCATCACCAAGTTGGCGCAACAGCGCATCATAACTTGGTGATGGGATTTTATCATAACAATCTACTTTTTCGTAGCCGTTTTTGAAATGTATGTTGATGGTTTATCTTTTTCAAAAATTGTTAATCCCGTTATATCTTTTTTATGTTTTGAAGGGACAATGAAGCTAAGTATATAAGCAAAGACAAAAGCAACTGTAAATGAAATGGTAGATACATAGAAAGGTGAGTTACCTTTGCCAACACCATTATAGACATAAGCAAAGATGATACCCAATATTAATCCACAAATAACACCGAATGTATTCGTACGTTTAGTGAAAATACCAACTGCAAATACACCAGCTAATGGAACACCGAATAATCCAGTTACAAACAAGAATAAATCCCATAAGTCATTTGAATTAGAAGCAATTAAGTATAGTGACATTCCAAAACCGAAAATACCTGCAATGATGATAATGAAACGTGCAAAGTTAACTTCGTGTCGCTCGCTACCTTTTCCGAAGAAGCGTTGCTTAATGTCGATTGAAATACAAGCAGATATAGAATTTAAACTAGATGAAATGGTAGACTGTGCAGCGGCGAAAATGGCTGCAATAAGTAATCCTGCTACAAATGGTGGCATCTCAGTCAAAATGAAATATGGCACTACAGATGATGTATTGAAGCCTTTTGGTAAAACAGCTTCATGTGTATAAAATGAATACAGCATTGTACCCATACCATAAAATAAGGGTGCTGAAATTAAAGCTAGGATACCATTTGTCCATAACGATTTATTTGTTTCTTTTAAACTATCAGAAGCTTGATAACGCTGCACGACGTCTTGACTCGCTGTGTATTGATACAAGTTGTTGAAAATATTTCCTAGGAAAATAATTGGAATGGCAGCTGCCGCAGTATTTAGTTTCCAATTGTCTGCACTAATTAATTTTTTGTGCTCAATCGCATCTGCAAAGACAGTGCCAAAACCGCCTTTAATGTTCATAACACCTAGAATAATGATAACTAAAGCACCACCTAATAAAATGACGCCTTGAATGAAATCACTCCAAACCACACCTTCGAATCCACCTAAAAATGTATATAAAATACATAGTAAACCAACGAGTGATGCAACGATATAAGGGTTCATGTCTGATACAGATGTAATCGCTAATGTTGGTAAGTAGATAACGATTGCTACACGCCCTAGATGATAAACGACAAATAATAATGAGCCAATAACACGTATGCTAGGGCCGAATCTAGCTTCTAAATATTCATATGCAGATGTTACCTTTAACTTTTTAAAGAATGGAACATAGAAATAAATGAGTAATGGAATAATTGCTACGATAGCGATGTTACCTGCAATATATGACCAATCTGTTAAAAATGCTTTCTCTGGTGTAGACATAAACGTAATTGCACTTAATGTAGTAGCATAAATGGAAAAACCAACTACCCAAGATGGCAAGCGACCACTTGCAGTAAAGAAACTATTCGTACTTTGACTCGCGCGCTTGGTAAAATAAACGCCAATGAACAACATAGCTAGTAGATAAATGATAACGGCAACCCAGTTTAGTGTGCCAAATCCAACTTCTTTCATGGGCAACATCCCCTTTACAATGTATTGATTCTTTGATGTCTATAAATCGTATTTTGCAATGAGTTGATCTAATGTTTGTCGATGTGCTTCGTTAAAAGGTTTGAAAGGTCTTTTCGGTAATCCTGCATCAATGCCACGATGACGTAATATTTCTTTCAATGTTGGATAAATCCCCATTGATAACACTGTTTCGATAATGTCGTTTGAATCATGTTGTAGTTGGTAAGCTTCTTGAATTTGACCTTGTCTTGCTAAGTCGAAGATTTTTCTTGCACGGCGACCATTAACGTTATATGTAGAACCAATTGCACCATCTACGCCAGAAATCGTAGCTTGAACTAACATTTCATCAAAGCCAGATAAGATTAATTTGTCTGGGAATGCTTTTCTAATACGTTCGAGTAGGAAGAAGTTCGGCGCTGTATATTTAACACCAACAATTTTTTCGTGATTAAATAGCTCGCTGAATTGTTCAATAGAAATATTCACACCTGTTAAATCTGGTATTGCATAAATAATCATATTGTTCTGTGTTGCTTCGATAATATCGAAATAGTAATCTCTAATTTCTTCAAAAGTAAATGGATAGTAGAATGGTGTTACGGCAGAAAGTGCATCATAACCGAGTTCTGTGGCATATTTCCCAAGTTCAATGGCTTCATTTAAATCTAACGAACCTACTTGAGCAATCAATTTCACTTTATCCCCAACTGCCTCTTTGGCAACTTTGAAAACTTGCTTCTTCTGCTCTGTATTTAATAAAAAGTTTTCGCCTGAGCTACCATTTACATAAAGACCGTCTAATTCTTCAGTTTCAATGGCATTTTGAGCAATTTGTTTAAGTCCTTGTTCATTTACTTGACCATTTTCATCAAAAGGAACGAGTAACGCTGCATATAAACCTTTTAAATCTTTGTTCATTATGAAGTCCCTCCAAAAATCATTTGATAATATAGTTTACAGTTATAATTGTAAACGCTATCATAAAATGTAACAATATCTTTTTGAAAATTGAAGTCATATTTATGTATAATTAATGAAAATATTTTTCAAAATCAATAGAAATGGAGTGAGTAAGGTGTATTACATCGCAATCGATATTGGAGGCACTCAAATTAAATCGGCGGTTATTGATAAGCAATTAAATATGTTTGACTATCAACAAATACCAACGCCGGACAACAAAAGTGAGCTTATTACTGACAAAGTATATGAGATTGTAACAGGATATATGAAGCAATATCAGTTGATCCAACCTGTCATAGGTATTTCATCAGCAGGCGTTGTTGATGAACAAAAAGGCGAAATTGTATACGCAGGGCCAACCATTCCGAATTATAAAGGTACTAATTTTAAGCGATTATTAAAATCACTGTCTCCTTATGTCAAAGTAAAAAATGATGTAAACGCTGCATTACTAGGCGAATTGAAATTACATCAATATCAAGCAGAACGGATCTTTTGTATGACGCTTGGTACAGGCATTGGGGGTGCGTACAAAAATAATCAAAGTCATATTGATAATGGTGAACTTCATAAGGCAAATGAAGTTGGGTATTTATTGTATCGTCCAACTGAAAATACAACGTTTGAGCAACGTGCTGCAACGAGTGCATTGAAAAAGCGCATGATTGACGGAGGATTTACGAGAAGCACACATGTGCCAGTGTTGTTTGAAGCAGCTGAAGAAGGTGATGATATTGCAAAACAAATATTGAATGAGTGGGCAGAAGATGTAGCAGAAGGGATTGCCCAAATACAAGTCATGTATGATCCAGGGCTTATATTAATTGGTGGCGGTATATCTGAACAAGGAGACAATCTCATTAAATATATCGAGCCGAAAGTTGCACACTATTTACCAAAAGACTATGTTTATGCACCAATACAAACGACTAAGAGTAAAAATGATGCAGCATTATATGGCTGTTTGCAATGATGATTGAAAGAAGGAGTCATTCTAAAATAGAATTTGAAACCGTTACGAGAGATGAGAGCTGTTGTTAGTTCCACACATCACACTCTATCTAGGACCAATCTAAACTATATCAACCAACAGTGTGCCACGGGCATATTAAATTGAAGACGCTTGAACGTATAGATCTCAAAAATGTAAAAAAATATTTGGTATTGAAATTAAAAAAGCACCTAGCAACTCGTTGGGACAATCACGATGATTATCTACAGTTGCAGGTGGATTTGAATATACAACTAGTTATTTGTTGTCTAGGATAATAGATTTAGTATGTTGATAAGTTTGACTCAGATTCGTATTTTCTAATAAATGATAACTCACGATATCGATTAAAAAGAGTGTCGCAATTTGTGTGTTGATAAATTGATGGTCGGTATTACGCGATTGATCCGTTGTTAAAAGTACTAAATCTGCACAATCTGTAAGTTTACTACCTTCGAAATTTGTGATGGCAACGACATATGCACCATGAGATTTGGCGACTTCCGCTGCAGAAATTAATTCCGAAGTATTACCACTATTTGACATAGCAATAAACATATCCGAATGAGATAGTAGGGATGCCGATATTTTCATTAAATGTGAATCGGTAGTAACATTACCTTTTAGCCCCATACGAATCATACGATAATAAAATTCAGTCGCTGATAAACCAGAGCTACCTAGTCCAGCAAAGAGTATATGTCGACTTGATTGAAGTTTGTCGATAAAGGTTTGGATAATGTCGTTATCAATAAATTCACCAGTTTGTTGAATGATTTGTTGATGATATTTATGAATTCTTTGAATAATTGGGCTATTTTCAATAACTGTCTCTGTCATTTCTTGTTGAATATTAAATTTTAAATCTTGGAAATTCTCATAATCCAGCTTATGACTAAAGCGTGTCATCGTTGCTGGTGATGTACCAATCGCATGGGCTAAGGAGTTAATCGTTGAAAAGGCATCGCTATAGCCATTTTGTCTTATATAATTGACGATGCGTTTATCAGTTTTTGTAAATAAATGTTGATAACGTTGAACACGATTCTCAAATTTCATTGTGTCACCCCTTCATCTTAATGATTACTATTATATATGAAAAATATTTTCAAGATAGTAAAAAGCATTGATAAAAATTATCTTAATGATATATTGTAAATGACTTTACGTGAAAAAACGACTTATGGAGTGAGGAATAATGTTACCACATGGATTAATAGTATCTTGTCAGGCACTACCAGATGAACCATTGCATTCATCTTTTATTATGTCGAAAATGGCATTAGCTGCGTATGAAGGTGGTGCTGTTGGTATTCGCGCAAATACTAAGGAAGACATTTTAGCAATTAAAGAAACGGTAGATTTACCAGTTATTGGCATTGTGAAACGTGACTATGATCACTCAGATGTTTTCATTACTGCAACGTCAAAAGAAGTTGATGAACTGATAGAAAGCCAATGTGAAGTCATTGCATTGGATGCAACGTTACAGCAACGTCCGAAAGAAACGTTAGACGAATTAGTATCATATATTAGAACACATGCACCGAACGTTGAAATCATGGCTGATATCGCGACCGTTGAAGAAGCTAAAAATGCCGCACGACTTGGCTTTGATTATATTGGCACGACGTTACATGGCTATACTAGTTATACGCAAGGACAATTACTTTATCAAAATGACTTCCAATTTCTAAAAGATGTACTACAAAGTGTTGATGCAAAAGTTATTGCGGAAGGTAATGTCATTACACCGGATATGTATAAACGCGTGATGGACTTAGGCGTTCATTGTTCAGTCGTTGGTGGTGCGATAACACGACCAAAAGAAATTACGAAACGTTTTGTTCAAGTTATGGAAGATTAAATGATAACGATAAAAAAACGAGATGACCATCATTAATTAAAGGTACCTAATTATCTTAGGTGGCTGAATGAATGTAATGGGTTCATCTCGTTTTGTTTGTTTACGATAGTGATTTTATTTTCAATTTGAATTATCCAAAAATAAGTAAAGCGACGGGGATGGTGATTAATAGCGACAATGCCACGCGTAAAAACCAAATGATGATGAGTTTCCAGACAGGTATTTTAATTTCAGTTGCTAGTATACATGGCACTAATGCTGAGAAAAAGATAATGGCTGATACGCTTACTACACCGACGACAAATTTAGTACTCATTGCAGCTTTAGTTACTAACAAAGATGGTAGAAACATCTCTACAATAGAAATCGCTGACGCTTTTGCAAGTAAAGCCTGATCAGCAATTGGGAAAATATAAATAAATGGATAGAAGATATAGCCAAGCCAATCAATGAATGGTGTATAGTTCGCTACAATCAGTCCTAAAAAACCAATCGATAATATAGAAGGCAAAATACCAACAGTCATTTCTAAACCGTCTTTCAAATTGTCCCAAACGTTCTTCACGAGGGATGGTGTTAATGCACTTTGTTTCATCGCCTCTGCATATGCAGTTTTCAGTCTGCTTCCTTCAATAGCAACTTCTTGTTCTCCTTCTTGTCCGTTATAATATTCTGTTGATTCATTGGTGATTGGCGGTAGCCATGCAGTAATTGCAGTCACGACAAATGTGATGACTAAAGTTATCCAAAAGTATAAATTCCAATGCGGCATTAATCCTAAAGTTTTAGCAACGATAATCATAAAAGTTGCTGAAACTGTTGAAAAGCCAGTCGCAATAATCGTGGCTTCTCGTTTGTTGTACATTCCTTGCTTATAGACACGATTAGTAATCAATAATCCTAAGGAATAACGGCCGACAAACGAAGCTACTGCATCGACAGCGGATTTTCCTGGTGTTTTAAAAATAGGTCTCATAATAGGCTCCATATAAACACCGACAAATTCTAATAAGCCATAGCCTACTAATAAAGAAAGCGCAATTGCACCTACTGGAATTAAGATACTTAATGGCATCATTAATTTTTCAAACAAGAACGGACCATAGTTAGCTTTAAATAGTATTGATGGACCGATTTTAAATACATACATTATACCAATCATTGCACCTGCAACTTTAAATAATGTAATGACCAAGTTTGTGATTGAAGTCATAAAAGTACGTCTCACTATTGGTAACGCTGTACCAATTAAAATCATAATCAGTGCAACATAGGGCATAAGTGGACCTATGATTGAGCGAATGGCTAGATGAACATGATCGACGAAAATAGTGTTGTTACCATTAATCGTAAAAGGAATAAAGAAACATAGTATGCCCACTAAACTATAGACAAAAAAACGCCATGCACTTGGTTGTTGTGCATTAGAATGATATTGATTCATTAAAGCAACCCCTTTGTTTAAATGAATACACAAAACTGTATGATGCATCTTCCCCTTGATGAGATGAATCATTATTTTAATTTAGAAAAATCTGAAAACTTACTATAATTGTATAGTTTGA
Organism: Staphylococcus sp. EG-SA-17; assembly: GCF_017151845.1. Taxonomy (NCBI): domain Bacteria; kingdom Bacillati; phylum Bacillota; class Bacilli; order Caryophanales; family Staphylococcaceae; genus Staphylococcus; species Staphylococcus sp. EG-SA-17. Next base: position 10,783 of record NZ_JACVZO010000032.1, on the reverse strand, counting down.
ATTATTTTCATACCAATACAAATTAACTAATTATATATAGATTGAAACTATATTACTTAATAAAATATTTATCTTAAATGTTGTTGTGTTGATTCAACGCCACAACTAAAAGTGTTTATAAATTATTTGGAAATGTACATATTTGTAAATGATTAGTATCGATTTAATATCGTATTATTAAATTTTTATTAATTTTGTAGTCTTAATCAAAAAATAATATATGTCATGTTATATTGAAGGTGCAGTTGTTTTTCATTCTCAAGAGGGGGTCAAAAAAATACTTTTGAGGTGATTATATGTTAAGAGGACAAGAAGAAAGAAAGTATAGTATTAGAAAGTATTCAATAGGCGTGGTGTCAGTGTTAGCGGCTACAATGTTTATTGTGTCATCACATGAAGCGCAAGCCTCGGAAAAAACACCAACGTCTAATGCAGCGGCACAAAAAGAAACACTAAATCAACCGGGAGAACAAGGGAATACGATAACGTCACATCAAATGCAGTCAGGAAAGCAATTAGACGATATGCATAAAGAGAATGGTAAAAGTGGAACAGTGACAGAAGGTAAAGATACGCTTCAATCATCGAAGCATCAATCAACACAAAATAGTAAAACAATCAGAACGCAAAATGATAATCAAGTAAAGCAAGATTCTGAACGACAAGGTTCTAAACAGTCACACCAAAATAACGCGATTAACAAAACTGAACGCCAAAATGATCAGGTTCAAAATACCCATCATGCTGAACGTAATGGATCACAATCGACAACGTCACAATCGAATGATGTTGATAAATCACAACCATCCATTCCGGCACAAAAGGTATTACCCCATCATGATAAAGCAGCACCAACTTCAACAACACCCCCATCTAATGATAAAACTGCACCTAAATCAACAAAAGCACAAGATGCAACCACGGACAAACATCCAAATCAACAAGATACACATCAACCCGCGCATCAAATCATAGATGCAACGCAAGATGATACTGTTCGCCAAAGTGAACAGAAACCACAAGTTGGCGATTTAAGTAAACATATCGATGGTCAAAATTCCTCAGAGAAACCGACAGATAAAAATACTGATAATAAACAACTAATCAAAGATGCACTTCAAGCGCCTAAAACACGTTCGACTACAAATGCAGCAGCAGATGCTAAAAAGATTCGACCACTTAAAGCGAATCAAGTACAACCACTTAACAAATATCCAGTTGTTTTTGTACATGGATTTTTAGGATTAGTAGGCGATAATGCACCTGCTTTATATCCAAATTATTGGGGTGGAAATAAATTTAAAGTTATCGAAGAATTGAGAAAGCAAGGCTATAATGTACATCAAGCAAGTGTTAGTGCATTTGGTAGCAACTATGATCGTGCTGTAGAACTTTATTATTACATCAAAGGTGGTCGCGTAGATTATGGTGCAGCACATGCAGCTAAATACGGACATGAGCGCTATGGTAAAACATATAAAGGAATCATGCCTAATTGGGAACCTGGTAAAAAGGTACATCTTGTAGGGCATAGTATGGGTGGTCAAACAATTCGTTTAATGGAAGAGTTTTTAAGAAATGGTAACAAAGAAGAAATTGCCTATCATAAAGCGCATGGTGGAGAAATATCGCCATTATTCACTGGTGGTCATAACAATATGGTTGCATCAATCACAACATTAGCAACACCACATAATGGTTCACAAGCAGCTGATAAGTTTGGAAATACAGAAGCTGTTAGAAAAATCATGTTCGCTTTAAATCGATTTATGGGTAACAAGTATTCGAATATCGATTTAGGATTAACGCAATGGGGCTTTAAACAATTACCAAATGAGAGTTATATTGACTATATAAAACGCGTTAGTAAAAGCAAAATTTGGACATCAGACGACAATGCTGCCTATGATTTAACGTTAGATGGCTCTGCAAAATTGAACAACATGACAAGTATGAATCCAAATATTACGTACACGACTTATACAGGTGTATCATCTCATACTGGTCCATTAGGTTATGAAAATCCTGATTTAGGTACATTTTTCTTAATGGATACAACGAGTAGAATTATTGGTCATGATGCAAGAGAAGAATGGCGTAAAAATGATGGTGTCGTACCAGTGATTTCGTCATTACATCCATCCAATCAACCATTTATTAATGTTACGAATGATGAACCTGCCACACGAAGAGGTATCTGGCAAGTTAAACCAATCATACAAGGATGGGATTAACTTGTGTTAAAAAGCCTTTAATATCAGTTGTTACAAAGGATTTGTAGCGTCTTTAAAAATAAAAAAGGGCAGAAAAAGGGCAGATACCTTTTAGTACACAAGTTTTTCTAATTTTTGCTCTAACTCTCTGTCCATTTTCTCTGTTACATGTGTATACACCTTTATAGTCGTTTTTTCATCTGTATGTCCTACTCTTTTCATAATTGCTTTTAACGATATATTCATTTCCGCCAATAAACTTATGTGTGTATGCCTTAGTGTGTGAGTAGTAACTTTTTTATTTATATTTAATGATTCTGCAGCTGAGGACAATCGTTTGTTTATCCTACTGCCTTGCATAGGATTTCCTTGGCAAGTTGTGAATATAAACCCTCTATCAACATAGCTTGGTTCCCATTGTTGCATCTTTTTATTTTCTAACATTATTTTTTTCAATACATTTGCTATCCTTGAATTGATGGCGATTTTTCTTCTTGAACCTGCGGTCTTAGTAGTATCTTTGTGACCAAATCCAGCATTACATTTGATTCTGTGAATAGTACCGTTAATATCGATCGTCTTATTTTTGAGGTCTACATCTTTAACTTGGAGCGCTAATAACTCACCTATGCGCATACCTGTTAAAGCTTGAACTTCAACAGCCCCAGCAACTAAAATACGAGCTCTATACTGCATGTTATTATCGTTCAGTATAAAATCGCGTATCTGTATTACCTGTTCCATCTCTAAATAGTTATACATTTTCGCTTCTTCTTTTTCTATATCTTCTATCGTCTTACTCTTCTTTGGTAGTGTGACGCTATTTAATATGTGTTCGTTTGGATAATTGTAAAATTTAACGGCGTATTTAATAGCTTCTTTCATATGTCCAAGTTGACGCTTTACCTGATTTTCAGAATATATGTTTGATAATTCGTTAATAAATGTTTGCATGTACTTTGTATCAATTTTGTTTAAAAGTAAATTTTGAGAACTGTTCTTTTTGATGTTTTTGATTCTTGTTTTCAAATTATCAAGCGTCGTTACTTTAAAGCCAGATGTTTTTGTATGATATTCAAACCATTCATCTAATAGTGTATGAAAAGTCAAAGTTTTTAAAATGCTTGATGACTGGTTATTCAATTTTTCTTTTATTTTTTCTTCTAAACGAAACATTGCTTCTTTTTGAGATTGTTTTGTATTCTTGTTCAACACAACACTTACGCGCTTCCATTTATCTGTGTATGGATCTTTATACTTCTCGTAGTATCTGTATTTAGTTTCGTTATTTTTGTTTTTAAATTTTTCAATCCACATGTTTATACCTCCTGCAAGAACGTATGTTCTATAAAATATTAAAAAATAATAAGGGTAGTCGGGCTACCCAAAATTTAGTACTAGGTACTAAATATGTTATAATAAAATAAAAAGTAGGTGATAAGATGACTCAATTTCTAGGGGCGCTTCTTCTTACAGGAGTTTTAGGTTACATACCATATAAATATCTAACAATGATAGGTTTAGTTAGTGAAAAAAACAAGATTATCAATACTCCTGTATTATTGATTTTTTCTATTGAAACATGTTTGATATGGTTTTATACTTTTATAATTTTTAATAATGTTGATTTAAAAAATTTGAGTTTACTTCAGTTGCTTACAGGTCTAAAAGCAAATATTTGGTTTCTAATTATTTTTGTTTTAACAGTGCTTGTATTTAATCCTTTAATTGTTAAATTCATTATCTGGTTAATTAATGAAACAAGAAAGTTTATGAATTTGGATTGTATAAGCTTATTAGACAAAAGAGACAAGTTGTTTAATAACAACGGTAAACCAGTATTTATAGTTATTAAAGACTTTGAAAACAGAATCATTGAAGAGGGTGAACTTAAAACCTATAATTCAGCTGGTAGCGATTTCGATTTACTAGAGGTTGAGCGACAAGATTTCAAAGTATCTGATTTACCGTCAAACGATGAATTGTATATTAAACATACACTTGTAGACCTTAAACAACAAATTAAATTGGATTTATATTTAATGAATGAATATTAATCTTTTTTCTTAGCTTTTTCTGATAAAGTGCTTTTTAAGTTTTCGCTGGCACCCGGCTTTTCAAAACTTTTGTTTATTGGGTTACTACGGGTAGCTTCTTGTTTTTTGTTTTTATCCGCCATAAAATTCTCACCACCATTCAACGTCTACACTAGTAGGCGTTTTTGAATTTTTTTTTAATCCTTTTTCTCGTCACGCTATATAGGTACTTTTAATCGTAATTAAAGCCAAGTTTATTTAAAATCTCTAAATAATCTGACGACTTTGCCCGTAATGTTTACGTCATTTATTTTTGACATTGGGTAGTTTCTATCTTTAATGGTAACGTAATTAGATAATCGCTTTAGGGTAAATGTGTCATCTGAGTTAAATATAATTTCACAAAAATATTCATCAGTCGCAGTTCCGTTTCCAGGACAGTAAACAGTAATTATATCTCTGTCAAAGATAAAGTCCATTACATCATCATCCTGATCTAAAATGTAGCAAACAGTCATATCTTCATTTTCAACTCTTCTTGCGCTATTTATAGTAGTTATTGGTTGTGCAACTAATTTGCCTTTTGCCTCTGTGTATCTTTTTGGAAATTCCACATAATTCATTAAATCGATTGTTTTATTTGTTTCCATATTAGCTCTTCTTTCTTATATTGTTTTATTAGTTAATATTGGCTCCTGGTACTGCGCTAGCACCAGCTCTTGCTTCGTCTTCTTTTCCTTTTTTGTACTCTTCAAAAGCTTTAGCCTGTTCATCTTTAGTCCAGCCAGGCGAAACGACATACTCATCATTTAAATTAGTATTTTGTGAATCGTTTTTATTTATATTTGCAGGAGTATTATTAGATGGATCTGAATTATTATTAAGTTGATTGTTTTGTGATTGGTTTTGATTGTTTGAATTATTTTGTATGCTATTATTAGGTGGATTTTTATCTTCAACTTTTTTCATTTTTTCTTGTTGCGTTTTTGGTTTGCTATCTTTGTGTTTTTGTGTTTGTGACTTTTTATTTTCTTCTTTTTTTGGTTTTTCTTTTTCACCACAAGCTGTTAAAGCTAATGTACTTACTAGTAGCAGTCCGATTACTTTTTTCATATGTATCTCTCCTTTGTTTATATTTATATTAAAGCGCTAAATATACGTTATTAATCACAATACAACTTTGCCCATTACTTTAATATCACTAAACGAAGCGACTTTGATATCATCATACTTCGGATTTAGAGATACCAAATTAATATAGTCTTCGCATATATCTACACGCTTGATAAGACTTACTCCATCTAATACAACGAGTGCAATTGTACCATCTTTAATAGAATCTTCTTTCTTAATAAAAGCGTATGTTCCTTGTTTTAACATAGGTTCCATTGAATCACCATTAACTAAAATACAAAAATCAGCATTTGATGGCGTTTCGTCTTCTTTAAAAAATACTTCTTCATGCAATATGTCATCATATAATTCTTCTCCTATGCCAGCACCAGTTGCACCACATGCAATATACGATACTAGTTTAGACTCTTTATATTCATCTATAGAAGTGACTTTATTCTGTTCATCTAATTGCTCATTTGCGTAGTTAAGTACGTTTTCTTGGCGGGGAGGTGTGAGTTTGTTGTATATGGAAGTGATGTCGTTTTTTTTATTATTTCTTGTAGGAAACAAATCATCGATACTGATATTTAAAATATGAGCAATTTCAAACAAATCATCTTGTTTAGGAGTTCTGTACCCTGTCTCATAATTTGAAATAGTAGCTTTTTTAGTGTTGAGTTTTTCTCCAAGTTGATCTTGAGTTAAGTTCAATTTGGTTCTATAGTATCTGATTTTATTGCCTATAAATTTCGCTAATTCTTTTTTATCCATTTTCTTACCTCCTTAAATTTACCTATAGTATAACCCAATTATTTTTGGTATTCAACAAAAAAATACACGAAAAGCAAACTTTTATGTTGACTCAAGTACACGTATCGTGTATAGTAGGTTTTGTAAGCGGGAGGTGACAACATGCAATGGAATTTAATAAAGTTGAGAAAAGAAAGAAAGTGTACTCAAGAAGATTTAGCAAACCTCTTGAATATATCAACTGAAGGTTATCGTTTAAAAGAATTAGGAAAGCATCAATTTAAGAATGATGAGATGTTTATTATCGCTGATTTTTTTGACGAAAATATTGGAGATATTTTTTTACCCACAAAGTACACGAAACGCAAACAAACATCTTAAAGGAGACATAACAAATGCAAGACCAATCATTAAAATTAGTAAAACTACAACTAAAATATCATAACCTTTCAGGACAAATTGAAGCTTATGATAAATCACTTAAAGAAATAAGATACACTCGAGATCTTTTCAACAAACATCTAAGCATGAATAACGAAGACGCATTTGCTGGTTTGGAAATGGTAGAAGATGAAATTACTAAAAAGCTACGAAGTGCTATCAAAGAGTTCCAAAAAGTAGTGAAAGCGTTAGACAAGCTTAACGGTGTTGAAAGCGATAACAAAGTTACTGATTTAACAGAGTGGCGGAAAGTGAATCAGTAACATTCACTTCTTAATATAACCACGCTTATCAACATCCACATTGAGCAGATGTGAGCGAGAGCTGGCGATGATATGAGCCGCGTTTAAATACATTCGATAGTCATTGCGATAACCGTCTGATGAATGTGGGTGTTGAGGAAAAAGGAGGATACTCAAATGCAAGCATTACAAACAAAATCGAACATCGGCGAAATGTTCAACATACAAGAAAAAGAAAATGGAGAAATCGCAATCAGTGCAAGAGAGTTATACAAGGCTTTGGAAGTCAAAAAACGTTTTAGCGCTTGGGCAGAAATTAACTTAAAGCATTTTAAAGAAAACAGAGATTTTACAAGTGTACTTACAAGTACGGTTGTTAATAACGGAGCTGTAAGACAACTAGAAGATTATGCTTTAACACTTGATGTAGCTAAACATGTTGCGATGATGTCAGGTACAGAAAAGGGTTTTGATTTTAGAGAGTATTTCATCCAAGTTGAAAAAGCTTGGAATAGCCCAGAAATGATTATGCAACGTGCTTTAAAAATTGCTAACAACACAATCAATCAATTAGAAACAAAGATTGAACGCGACAAACCAAAGATTGTATTTGCGGACGCAGTAGCTACTACTAAGACATCAATTTTAGTTGGAGAGTTAGCAAAGATCATTAAACAAAACGGTGTAAACATCGGGCAACGCAGATTATTTGAGTGGTTACGTCAAAACGGATTCCTTATTAAACGCAAGGGTGTGGATTACAACATGCCTACACAGTATTCAATGGAACGTGAGTTATTCGAAATTAAAGAAACATCAATCACACATTCGGACGGTCACACATCAATTAGTAAGACGCCAAAAGTAACAGGCAAAGGACAACAATACTTTGTTAACAAGTTTTTAGGAGAAAAACAAACATCTTAAAAGGAGGAATAACAAATGAACATTCAAGAAGCAACGAAGTTAGCGATGGAAAAAGGAATAAGTATAAGGAGAGAAAATCAAGATGTGTATGGGATATTACCAACTAATTTGCAGCGTTATCAATGCCTAGTCGTATCTAGACACTATAAGAAAAAAAGACAAACCGCCGGCGGAAGGTGGCAGCCTAGCGCAGACGATTTAATAGCAGATGATTGGATTTTAGATTATTAATTTTTTCAAATCTCTAATTAAACCCATAAGTGTTTTGTAATCTTTTTTGGATTCTGATTCTGAGTAGGCGATACCTTCTCGAGAAAGAGCCATCTCAAGAAAACCGCCATCTTCAGCAGAAGCAATTACAAAATCTCTATGCTTTAATTCAAGAACTGCATCGATATAGTCTTCAAAATTAAAACCTAAAAAGAAAGCGTTAAATGAGGATTCATCACTACCGAAATAAGATGCAGAACGTTTAGACATACCTTCGTCAATTCTATCAAGGTAAATTGAATAAAGTTGTAAAAGAACAAATTTAGCTTCATCAGTCATAAGTCATTCACCTCCTTAATAGGAGTATAGCAGAAAGGAGCATAAACAATATGCAAGATATGAAAGAACTTTATTCTTTAAAAATCCAAAAGAAGAATTTAAATAATAAACAAAAGAATTTAATGTCTGTAATTAATCAATGTATTGAACTAGAAAAGTTTTCTTACACTGAAATTAAAAAAGTTCTCTACCTAATTGATAGAGAACAAAAGTATTTAGCTAATAACCGCGCATCAATAAAGACTTAAAACTTTTAGATTATCGAGTTCAACAAATTTTAGAAGGTGTTCTATCAGAAAGTACCACATACGGTGATGCAAGAAATAAATTAGAAACATTGAAAATTATTGCTGAATCTCATTTTAAAACCGAACATGCTTCAGTTATTTACAAATTAGCATTGAAAAAGTTAGACAAAAAAATCAACGCCACTCCAATTAAAGAGTGACGAAAAAGGAGGATTTCAAATGTTTAAGATTTTAAATGATATAAAAACTTCTTTAAAAAACCATCCTTGGGGTTGGAAAGAGCACTTACCTTATTTACTGATGTTAACTCTGTCACTTGTGGCTCTGATTTTCGGTGTTCTGTCCGCGATTCTATGATAACAGGTTTTATATAGATTCCTTACCTCCTCTCTGTAGGAGATAACAATATTATACACGAAAGGAGATGTAACAAATGAGTGAACCAATCAAAGAAAAGTTAGAACTACTAATTCTTAAAACACTTAAACATAAAGAAAATTCAACATCTATCATCAGTAATGACGAGTTAGAAAAGCTATTTAATATGTATAAATATTTAAATGAGCCTAATCAAAAAAGGGTTTGGATAGTAGATTTAATCCCATGTGTAGCTTTGATTTGTGCAACTAGCATTCTAGTAACGCTTTTATTACTAGTGATGCAATTGCTATAGAAATACTGATGATTGTACCAAGAATCCATCTAATCCAGCTGTTACGCGCGGAAAAATAAACATCTTTACCTTTAGATGTTATAGACACGTAACCACTGTATTTCATATACAGAATCGAGAATGAAGAATCTTCAGAAATTTCGAGGTCGTTCTCAACTTGTGTAATCCATTCTTTGCGAAGCATGTATTCAAAGTCTTTATGCTGATCAGATAGTTTTATTTTTTCTTTGCTACAGGCTTTATGTAGTACTAAAAAAGTTGAGATATTCACACACATCACCTCCTTAGGTTGATAACTAAATTATACACGAAAAGAGATGTAACAAATGAACATTCAAAAAGTAATGAAATTAATATTGAAAAAAATTCATGAGATGAGGGAGATTTTAAAAAAGTTCAACAAAAATATCAGACACAAAGATCTAATTGTCATCAAAGTGAAAGATGAAAACAGCGTTCCATTAGTCATTTATAAAGGTGGAGAGCTGAAGAGCAAACGAGTAGTTAAATTTTTATGGGTAACTAGAAACGGAAATTACGAAGGTGGTTACGACATAAACATAGAGCATTATGCAAAGAGTGAAAAAGGCAGACCCGGTAGATATGAAAAATCAGGATTTAGAAGTTTGTTTTTTAAGGAGGATTCACAGTGAACAAATTGTGTAAAACAACCCTCCTCATCACAATGGCAGTTGTGACGTGGAAGGTTTGGAAGATTGAGAAGCACACTAGAAAACCTGTGATTAGTAGCAGGGCGTTGAGTGACTATCTAAACAACAAATCTTTAACCATACCGAAAGATGCTGAAAATTCTACTGAATCTGCTCGTCGCCTTTTGAAGTTCGCCGAACAAACTATTAGCAAATAACAACATTATACACGAAAGGAAAGATAGAAATGCCAAAAATCATAGTACCACCAACACCAGAAAACACATATAGAGGCGAAGAAAAATTTGTGAAAAAGTTATACGCAACGCCTACACAAATCCATCAATTGTTTGGAGTATGTAGAAGTACAGTATACAACTGGTTGAAATATTACCGCAAAGATAATTTAGGTGTAGAAAATTTATACATTGATTATTCACCAACAGGCACTCTGATTAATATTTCTAAATTGGAAGAGTATTTGATCAGAAAGCATAAAAAATGGTATTAGGAGGATATTAAATGAGCAACATTTATAAAAGCTACCTATTAGCAGTATTGTGCTTCACAGTCTTAGCAATTGTACTCATGCCGTTTCTATACTTCACTACAGCGTGGTCAATTGCGGGATTCGCAAGCATAGTGACATTCATATTTTATAAGGAATACTTTTATGAAGAATAAAAAAACTGCTACTTGTTGGAGCAAGTAACAGCATCAAGCACTTAAGAAAAATTTCAAGTTAAATATAAAATGAAAAACGGAGGAAGTCAAGATGTATTACGAAATAGGCGAAATCATACGCAAAAACATTCATGTTAACGGATTCGATTTTAAGCTATTCATTTTAAAAGGTCATATGGGCATATCAATACAAGTTAAAGATATGAACAACGTACCAATTAAACATGCTTATGTCGTAGATGAGAATGACTTAG
>NZ_JACVZO010000031.1:0-33559 GCF_017151845.1 Staphylococcus sp. EG-SA-17 | reverse complement strand
CAGGATTAGATGAAAAAGCAAAAGGTCAACAAGTAAAATACACAGTCGAGGAATTAACAAAGGTCAAAGGTTATACAACACATGTGGATAACAATGATATAGGTAACTTGATTGTAACGAATAAATATACGCCAGAAAAACCGAATAAACCAATCTATCCTGAAAAACCAAAAGACAAAACACCACCAACTAAACCTGATCATTCTAATAAAGTTAAACCAACTCCCCCAGATAAGCCATCAAAAGTGGATAAGGCTGATCAATCTAAAGATAATAAAACCAAACCTGAAAATCCTCTAAAAGAATTACCAAAAACTGGTATGAAGATTATAACTTCATGGATTACATGGGTATTTATAGGTATATTGGGATTGTATTTAATTTTAAGAAAAAGATTTAACTCATAAACCATTATAATTATTTTTATAGATATGGCTATTCCTAGTTCTATGTATAATACATGATATTAATAGGTCACTTTTAATCTGTATGTAAGCAGACTAAAAGTGGCCTTTTAAAAAATAAAAAAATCTGTTAACGTGTTGTTAACGGTTAATAAGCACATATTTATTTTAAATTTTTTAATATACGAGACATCTCTTCAATTTTACCAGCATGAAGTGGGATGTGAATGGCATTTAATACTAATAACTCTTCTAAGTTATTACAACCGACAATTGGCTGTTTCAATTCAATTGCTAAATCATCTTCAGTTAGATTTCGTGCACGTTCAGGTAAAGTTTGGAGACCTTCTAAAATCCTTTCAATACTCGGTACTTCATCCTTCCATTCATCTGGAGACGAACCATTTCCGAATAAAGGTCTATAGATATTTAAATCAATATTCTCTTTACCAGCAACAGCTAAGGCCGATTCAAAAATTGTTAATACATGACCAAATTGCCAATGAATGGTATTAGAAAAAGGCTTATGATAATCATCAAGTACCTTTTCAACTTTCCAAGCATCATACACATTTACTAAATATCCTAACCCCATATCAATGACATCAAATACTGTTTTTGTAGTCATTATTAATTCCTCCCCCATAAATAAAACATACTTCCGTAAGTATTACCCTATTAACAAAGTTGTTAGTCATTTAAGGAATGTATTTTATTGGTGTACTTATAACTATTCCGTTGTGCCCAGGGCTAGGTGTAAATCCTCATCATTAGAAATAGCTTCAATGGCTGCAGTCAAACCTGCAACTATCTTTTCTAATGGCATAGATGGTGTATCGGGTTTACCAATGACCTGCTCTGGTACGTATGGCACATGAATAAATCCGAATCGTAGGTGAGGGTAATGCTTATCTTGTAAATAACCTAAGTGATAAAGTACGTGATTACATACGAACGTACCTGCGCTATTTGAAAGTGCTCCAGGAAGTCCTTGATTAATAATACTTTGAGTCATTGCTTTAACTGGTAAATTTGAAAAATAAGCTGGCGCACCGTCTAAATGAATGGCTTGATCAATAGGTTGAAAATCATCATTATCTGAAATACGTGCATCATCAATATTAATGGCGACACGTTCTGGGGTAATGGCATTTCTACCACCAGCTTGTCCTATAGCTAGTACAACATCATAGTGATTAGATGCCAACGTTTTATTTATAATAGTATCTACTTTCTTAAAAGAGGTTGGTAGTTTTAATTTATCGATGGTATGTGTGCCAATAATATTCTCTAGTTGAGTCACAGCTTCCCAAGAAGGATTAATATCTTGATTGTCAAAAGGCGCAAACCCTGTTACTAAAATGTGCATTTTAAGACACCCCGCAGTATTAAAATTTAATTTAGTATAACATGCGCATAATTAAAAACATATCAGGTTATGCATGCGCATAAAAAACAGCCTTGAAAAACCTTTATAAATCGGATTTTCAAAGCGTGTTTTGAAAGGTATTTTATTAAAACTAAGCATGTTGATGTAAATCATCAAAGTTTGTTAAACGTTGTTGCCACTCATTATCACTAATATTATTCGCTTGAACATAACGATTACGCTCATGTTTAGCACAATCATAAGAGCATGCACCTAAATATTTAGCTTCGTTTTCTTCGGAAACTAATATTTGTTTATTACATTCTGGGTTAGCGCAATTAATATAACGTTCACATGGTTTGCCATCAAACCAATCCTTACCAATAATTGTTTTTTCAACTTGGTTGATATCAACACTGATACGGTCATCAAATACGTACATTTTACCGTCCCAATATTCACCTTTTGTTTCAGGATCTTTACCATATGTAGCAATACCGCCATGAAGTTGAGCTACATCTTCGAAACCTTCTTTTAAAAGCCATCCAGAAAATTTTTCACATCGAATGCCACCAGTACAGTACGTAACCACTTTTTTATCTGCAAATAACGCTTTATTCTCTTTAATCCAGTCAGGCAAATCTCTAAAGCGCGTGATATTTGGACGAATTGCACCTCGGAAATGACCCAAATCAAATTCATAATCATTACGTGCATCAATAATGACTGTGTCATCATCTTCAAGAGCTTTTCTAAATTCTACAGGTGATAAATATTGGCCAGTTGTGTGTCTTGGATCGACGTCATCTTCTAAATCTAAAGCAACGATTTCTTTTCGAGGACGTACATGCATTTTCTTAAAAGCATGTCCTTCAGCTTCATCAATTTTAAACACCATATCTTTGAATCGTTCATCGGCATGCATATGTGCCATATATTGTTCGGTTTCTTCTTTTGTACCAGATAATGTGCCGTTAATACCTTCTGTAGAAACAAGAATTCTACCTTTTAAATGGTGTGCTTTACAAAAGGCTAAGTGATCCTGAGCAAACTGTTCAGGGTCATCAATCGTCGTATATTTATAATATAAAAGAACTTGATAGTTCATAGGTTAATCTCCTTCTAAAAACATGTTATAAGCATGTTAATTTTTAAAATAAAGCGTCAATACGCATATTTGTCTACGTCCTTCATTTTAACAGAGTTGTATTGTCATTCAATATTTCTAGCTTGAAATCAGCCACTAGACCGATAAAATAGATAAATGAAACCGTTATCATTTGATTTAAATGTTTCCTTGTTTAAAATAAAAATGATAGTTAAAACGAATGAAATGAAAGGAATGATCATGATGTCACAACAAGATTTACCTACATTATTTTATAGCGGGAAGTCTAATAGTGCTGTTCCAATTATATCTGAAAGTGAATTACAAAAAATTACAGCTGAACCATGGCTTGAAATTTCCAAAAAAGGATTGCAATTAGAAGGATTGAACTTTGATCGGCAAGGACAACTATTTTTATTGGATGTATTCGAAGGTAATATTTTCAAAGTCAATCCTGAAAGGAAGGAAATCAAACGACCTTTTATAAGTCACAAAGCGAATCCTGCAGCAATCAAAATACATAAAGACGGCCGATTATTCGTTTGTTATTTAGGAGATTTTAAATCTACAGGAGGGATTTTTACAGCTACAGAAAATGGTGACAACATACAAGATATTATTGAAGATCTTTCAACAACATATTGTATTGATGACATGGTATTTGATTCTAAAGGTGGATTTTATTTTACAGATTTTAGAGGATACTCTACCAATCCACTAGGAGGCGTTTATTATGTTGCGCCGGACTTTAGAACAGTGACGCCTATCATTCAAAATATTAGCGTAGCAAATGGTATTGCTCTAAGTACAGATGAAAAAGTACTATGGGTAACAGAAACTACAGCCAATCGATTACATCGCATTGCACTTGAAGATGATGGTGTGACGATACAACCATTTGGAGCTACTATACCGTACTATTTTACAGGTCATGAAGGACCAGACTCATGTTGTATTGATAGTGACGATAATTTATACGTAGCAATGTATGGTCAAGGTCGAGTGTTAGTTTTTAATAAAAGGGGTTATCCAATAGGACAAATATTGATACCAGGCCGAGATGAAGGGCATATGTTACGTTCTACTCATCCGCAATTTATACCTGGAACAAATCAACTCATCATTTGTTCCAATGATATAGAAATGGGCGGAGGATCTATGCTTTATACAGTTAATGGCTTTGCAAAAGGTCATCAAAGTTTTCAGTTTCAATAAGACCTACCTGAATGAAAGGCGTCTTAATATAAGTTTAAATCTTAGCAATTTTTAATTTAGAAGTTAAATATAATTTGCTTCAATTTGTAAAATGAAGTTTTGTATAACGTAAATAGGCAATATTTAATATAAGAAAGTATAAAGAAGAATTTTCTTGATTATTTCTAATGAAGCCAATGCCAATTTAATAAGGAGTTGTTTATTTTGGCTATTTATATTTTTTGTACAATACTAGTTTTAGTCGCAGTTGGAGCACTTTTGACAAATAGAATAAGGGATAAAAAAGATAAAAGGCTAGATATTTTATCTAGTGTATTACTTTTAATTTCATCAATAACATTGTTACTTTATGGTGTTATTATCAATTAAGTTAAATATGATTTTTAATTTAGAAGTTAAAAAATGCCAACTATACCTAGGGATGATATAGTTGGCATTTCGTATATATATTAAAACAATGAGGATTGTGTAATGAGATTATTCTGAGATTGAAAATTCAGCTGATGCTTCGAATTTCACATCTTTACCTAGCATTACTCCACCAGTTTCAAGTGCTTGGTTGAAGTTAATGCCATATTTTTCTCTATTGATTGTACCAGTAACAATAATACCTGTTACTTGAGAACCATCCATAGGATTCTTACTTACTCCGTTGAATTCAACGTCGAATGTTTCTTCGTTAGTGATACCTTTAATTGTTAAATCACCAACAACTTTGTTTTCTGTAATTGATTTTGTCACAAAAGTGATTTTATCAAATTCATCAGTACCAAAGAAATCACCAGATTTTAAGTGGTTATCACGTGCTTCGTTTTTAGTGTTAATTGAGCTTGGAATAATTGTTGTAGTAGCTTTCAAAGTACTGAAGTCATTAATATCTCCTTCAACAGCTACATCAAATTGATCAAATGAACCTTTCACTTTAGAAACCATTAAATGTTTAATTTGGAATTCTAAACTACTGTGTGCACCATCAAAAGTAAAGTTAGTCATAATATAAAACCTCCATATTTTTATCTCTTAGATATATTTTTTATACTTGATATACATACAATACCACCTAAAAAACAAAGATGCAAGCATTTTATTTCGAATTCGAATATTTTTCTGTGATGTATTTAAAGAATGACCTATAAAACACCACACTATTGTTATACCCTAGTCAATTAATTCAAACATAAATAAGTGTAACCAACGTTCAATAAATTTAGCAGAAAGGCTTAAATTCAAGCGAGACAAAGCTATGGACGACATTATCAATCAAGGAGATATTGTGTTTTATAAATAAAATACTATGACATTATCTAAAAAATAAAATTAAAATACCAACAGTTTCTTAAAAAGTTATGAGCCACATAATAAAAATGTTATAATTGTGCATAATAAAACATAGGGAGAATGTTTAATGCATAAAAAATATTTATTGCTATTTTTTCTGTTATTATCAGTTGCATTGTTATATAGCTGTTCCAAGCAAAATGAGAAAGCTCAAAATAAATATGTTAATCCAAATGAGTATGCAAAGCATAAATCGAAAATGGATGAACATTGGGAAACATATCACGGCCAAGTTTATCATGTGTTTTATCACCCATTAATTACAGACCCAAAAGTTGCGTTTACAGGAGATACACACCAAGCTAAGGGCAACAATGATTGGATGATTACTGTAAGTGAATTTAAAAAATCATTGAACGAATTATATAAAAATAATTACATCATCGTTAATCCACATGATGTATACGACTTATCATCTCATCATGTAAAAGCCAAAAAAATAAAATTGCCGAAAGGTAAAAAGCCACTAATCATCTCAATTGATGATATGAATTACTATAGTTACATGAGACACCATGGTTATGCTGACCGTTTAGTACTCGATAAAAATAAACATGTTGTTTCTGAAACGACAGACTCAAAAGGCCATGCTACTTATTCTGATGACAATGATATCGTGCCAATTTTAAATAAATTTGTAAAAGAGCATCCAGATTTTTCTTTAAATGGTGAAAAAGGTGTTGTTGCTTTAACCGGTTATGAGGGCGTATTAGGTTATCGCACGAATGAATTAACGAGTAAAGATTATACAAAGAATAAAAAGGCAGTTGAGGAAGTTGTTCGCGCAATGAAACGGGATGGATGGTCATTTGCGAGTCATTCATATGGTCACATTAATTTTGAAAAAACATCTTTAGAAGGTATTAAACGTGATACTAAAAGATGGAAAGATGAAGTTGAACCAATTGTAGGTAAAACAGATATGTTTGTATTTCCACATGGCGCACAGGATAGATATACACAAGCGTATGATTATTTGGTAGATGAAGCAGAGTTTAAGTTTATTGCAGGTGTCGGTCCAAACAATTTTACAGATATATCAGCAACGAACGTTTACCAAGATAGGGTTGCGATTGATGGTCTAAACTTATTTGAATTTAAATATAAACTCAAACCGTTTTTTAATCCTGAAAATGTATATAGTAAACAAGATAGACAATTCTTTAAAGGTAATCGGGATTATGAAGAATAGTTAAATTTAATAAAAAGATAGAAAGAAAATAACTTTACATAATAAGGCAAGGACAATATGTGCAAGAAGTACAACTTCAATATAAAAATCTTGGTTAAGCATTTTTATAGGCACAAATGTCTTGCCTTTTTCTTTTGTAAAAATTTAAAAACAATACACCGAATTTTCTGAAAAAGGTTGTAATGTATTGCTAAAAATGATAAGTTATTAATCATATTACACTTTAGTGTGGTAGAGAAGTAAAGCGAACAACGAAAATACCAAGTGATATTAAATACAGTATTGAAAGTAAAGGGTGGTCGAGTGAATAATTCAGAACAATTAATTGCGTTAAAAGAATCGGAAACAGCATTTTTAAAATATTTTAATAAAGCGGATTATGAGTTAGTTGATTTTAGTGTGGTTGAAAAGTTGGACTGGAAACAATTGAACCATGAGGATTTGCAGCAGATGGGTGAGCGAAATTTTTGGCAACATGAGCATCAAATTTATGCACTTCGAAATGATTTTACAGATCAATTATTGCGTTATTACTCAATGTATCCAACTGCAGCAACAAAAGTGGCATACACAGGTTTAATCATTCGGAATAATGAAGCGGCTGTACAAGTGGGTTTGGAAAACTATGCACCATCATTAGCGAATGTACAACAGAGCTTAAAGCTATTTATTCAGTTTATTCAACAGCAGTTGAGAGACAACGTGCATTTTGTTGTATTGGGACATTATCAATTGCTTGATGCCTTGCTCGATAAATCGTTACAAACACCAGACATACTATCAATGATTGAGGAACGTAATTTATCGGGATTGGTTACATATTTGTCGACTGAACATCCAATCGTGCAAATCTTGAAAGAGAATACGCAACAACAATTAAATGTATTGGAACACTATATTCCAAATGACCATCCAGCACTCGTTGAATTAAAAATATGGGAACGTTGGTTACATACACAAGGTTACAAAGACATCCATTTAGATATTACTGCGCAGCCACCTAGATCCTATTACACAGGTTTATTTATTCAATGTCATTTTGCTGAAAATGAATCTCGAGTTTTAACAGGTGGTTATTACAAAGGAAGCATCGAAGGGTTTGGATTAGGATTAACACTTTAAGTAAGGGAGTATGCACAATGTTAAGAATCGCCATAGCAAAAGGGCGTCTAATGGATAGTTTAATTAACTATTTAGATGCAATTGAATATACGACATTATCAGAAACATTAAAAAATAGAGAACGCCAATTATTATTAAGTGTAGATAATATTGAATGCATTTTAGTAAAAGGAAGTGACGTTCCAATCTATGTGGAACAAGGAATGGCCGACATAGGCATTGTTGGTAGCGACATATTAGATGAGCGCCAATATAATGTTAATAATTTGTTGAATATGCCTTTTGGAGCATGTCATTTTGCGGTTGCAGCGAAACCTGAAACGACCAATTATCGTAAAATCGCAACGAGTTATGTACATACTGCTGAAACATATTTTAAATCAAAAGGTATTGATGTCGAATTGATTAAATTGAATGGTTCTGTTGAATTAGCTTGTGTCGTAGATATGGTAGACGGAATTGTCGACATCGTTCAAACAGGTACTACGCTAAAAGCGAACGGACTGGTTGAAAAGCAACATATTAGTGATATCAATGCAAGATTAATAACTAATAAAGCAGCTTATTTTAAAAAATCACAATTAATAGAGCAATTTATTCGCTCTTTGGAGGTGTCTATTGCCAATGCTTAATGCACAACAATTTTTAAATCAATTTTCATTAGAAGCACCATTAGATGAGTCATTGTATCCAATTATTCGCGATATTTGTCAGGAAGTTAAAGTTCATGGAGATAAGGCTTTGAAAATGTATAATCTAACATTCGATCATACGAAAACAGATCATTTAGAAATTAGTCATGAACAAATTAAAGCAGCATTTGACACATTAGATGAAAAAACAAAACAAGCATTACAACAAAGTTATGAAAGAATTAAAGCATATCAAGAAAGTATTAAACAGACGAATCAACAGTTAGAAGAATCAGTGGAGTGTTATGAAATATACCATCCACTAGAAAGTGTGGGTATTTATGTGCCTGGTGGCAAAGCAAGTTATCCATCAACGGTTCTAATGACAGCGACTTTAGCACAAGTAGCAGGTGTAGAAAATATTGTTGTTGTGACACCACCTCAACCTAACGGAGTATCCCAAGAGGTATTAGCTGCATGTTATATTACGCAAGTTAATCAAGTGTTTCAAGTTGGTGGTGCTCAAAGTATTGCTGCATTGACTTATGGAACAGAAACGATACCTAAAGTTGATAAGATTGTAGGTCCAGGTAACCAATTTGTTGCATATGCCAAAAAATATTTATTTGGACAGGTAGGTATTGATCAAATTGCAGGACCAACAGAAATAGCACTGATTATTGACGACACCACAGATTTAGATGCCATCGTATATGATGTATTTGCGCAAGCAGAACATGATGAATTAGCACGTACATATGTCATTAGTGAAGATGCGCAAGTCCTTAAAGATTTAGAATCACGTATTGCTAAAGCATTGCCTAATGTGGACAGATACGACATTGTTTCTAAAAGTATCGCTAATCAACACTACCTTATCCATGCTAGTAATTTTGATGAAGCATGCCATGTCATGAATACAATCGCGCCTGAACATGCGTCGATTCAAACAGTAAATCCTCAACCATATATTGAAAAAGTGAAATATGTGGGTGCATTGTTTATTGGACATTATTCGCCAGAGGTCATAGGAGATTACGTTGCAGGTCCAAGTCATGTATTACCTACAAATAGAACAGCTAGATTTACCAATGGGTTATCGGTCAATGATTTCTTAACACGGAACACGGTCATCCATTTATCAAAAGATACGTTTGAACAAATTGCTGATTCAGCACAACATATTGCTCATGTTGAAGCATTATACAATCACCAGCAGTCTATTTTAATACGTCAGTCTTAGGGGAGTGTAATTGAAATGATTTATATTGATAAAAATGAAAGTCCAGTTACGCCGTTGGATGAAAAAACAATGACGTCTATTATTAGTGCAACGCCATATAATTTATATCCTGATGCAGCATATGAACAATTCAAGGAAGCTTATGCTAAGTTTTACGGATTATCGCCTGAACAAATTATTGCAGGAAATGGATCTGATGAATTGATTCAAAAGTTAATGCTGATCATGTCAGAAGGTCCGGCTTTAACGCTAAATCCTGATTTTTTTATGTATCAAGCATATGCGGCACAAGTAAATCGTGAAATTGCATTTGTAGATGCAGGATCAGATTTAACGTTTGATTTGGAAACCATTTTAACGAAAATCGATGAAGTACAACCATCATTTTTTATTATGAGTAATCCACATAACCCTTCAGGCAAGCAATTTGATACGGCATTTTTAACAGCTATTGCAGATAAGATGAAAGCATTAAACGGATACTTTGTCATTGATGAAGCATATTTAGATTATGGTACGGCATATGACGTGGAACTGGCACCACACATCTTAAGAATGCGTACATTATCAAAGGCGTTTGGAATTGCCGGCTTAAGATTAGGTGTCTTAATTAGTACTGCTGGAACGATAAAGCATATTCAAAAAATAGAACATCCATATCCATTAAATGTATTTACGCTAAATATTGCGACTTATATTTTTAGACATAGAGAAGAGACAAGTCGATTTTTAACAATGCAACGACAGTTAGCTGAGCAGTTAAAACAAATATTTGATACACATGTTGCAGATAAAATATCAGTATTCCCATCAAATGCCAATTTTGTACTTACTAAAGGTTCAGCAGCGCAACAATTAGGACAATACGTATATGAACAAGGATTTAAACCTCGTTTTTATGATGAGCCGGTGATGAAGGGCTATGTAAGATACTCAATTGCAACCGAACCACAGTTAAACCAATTAGAAGAAATTGTTAAAGAATGGAGCGCAAAATATGATTTATCAAAAACAACGAAACACAGCTGAAACACAACTAAATATTTCAATATCAGATGACCAGTCACCATCGCATATTAATACAGGTGTGGGCTTTTTAAATCATATGTTAACATTGTTTACATTTCATAGCGGTCTGTCATTAAACATTGAGGCACAAGGTGATATCGATGTAGATGATCACCATGTAACTGAAGATATCGGCATTGTTATTGGCCAATTGTTACTTGAAATGATTAAAGATAAAAAGCATTTCGTTCGTTATGGAGCGATGTACATTCCAATGGATGAAACATTAGCACGTGTCGTTGTGGATATAAGTGGGCGTCCATACTTATCTTTCAATGCATCATTAAGTAAAGAAAAAGTTGGCACGTTTGATACGGAGTTAGTAGAAGAATTTTTTAGAGCAGTCGTAATCAATGCAAGATTAACAACGCATATTGATTTAATTCGTGGAGGTAATACACACCATGAAATTGAAGCTATATTCAAAGCGTTTTCCCGTTCATTAGGCATAGCGCTAACTGCAACTGATGATCAGCGTGTGCCGTCATCGAAAGGTGTGATTGAATGATTGTCATCGTTGATTATGGATTAGGGAATATTAGTAATGTAAAACGCGCTATTGAACATTTGGGGTATGAGGTGGTTGTCTCAAATAACCAAAATATAATTGATCAAGCAGAAACAATCATATTGCCCGGTGTCGGCCATTTTAAAGATGCGATGTCAGAGATAAAACGATTAAATCTCGATGCAATATTGGCTAAGAATACTGATAAGAAAATGATCGGTATTTGTCTAGGAATGCAGTTAATGTATGAGTATAGTGATGAAGGCGATGCATCTGGATTAGGGTTTATCCCAGGAAATATTTCGCGTATCCAAACAGAATACCCAGTGCCGCACTTAGGTTGGAATAATTTAGTGAGTAAGCATCCTATGTTAAATCAAGATGTTTACTTCGTACATTCTTACCAAGCGCCGATGTCAGAAAATGTCATTGCATATGCGCAGTATGGTACTGATATTCCAGCTATTGTCCAATTTAACAATTATATTGGTATTCAATTCCATCCTGAAAAAAGCGGTACATATGGGTTACAAATTTTGCGTCAGGCAATACAAGGGGGATTTATAAATGATTGAATTATGGCCAGCGATTGATTTGATTGGGTCAACAAGTGTGAGGTTAACAGAGGGTAAATATGATAGTGAAGAAAAAATGTCGCGTTCGGCTGAAGAAAGTATTGCTTACTATAGTCGATTTGAATGTGTGAATCGTATTCATATTGTCGACTTGATAGGTGCTAAGGCACAGCATGCCCGAGAGTTTGATTATATTAAGTCATTGAGGAGATTAACAACGAAAGATATTGAAGTAGGTGGTGGCATTCGCACGAAGTCACAAATCATGGACTACTTTGCCGCAGGAATTAATTATTGCATAGTTGGAACGAAAGGTATTCAAGATACTGATTGGCTTAAAGAGATGGCACATACATTTCCAGGTCGCATTTATTTATCTGTTGATGCTTATGGAGAAGATATTAAAGTGAACGGATGGGAAGAGGACACAGAGTTAAATTTATTTAGTTTTGTGAGACGGTTATCGGATATACCTCTTGGCGGCATTATATATACTGATATTGCTAAAGATGGCAAAATGTCCGGACCTAACTTTGAATTAACTGGTCAATTAGTAAAGGCAACGACGATTCCTGTCATTGCTTCCGGTGGTATTAGACATCAGCAAGATATTCAACGATTAGCGTCGCTAAATGTTCACGCTGCCATTATAGGAAAGGCTGCACATCAAGCATCTTTTTGGGAGGGGCTAAAATGATTAAAAAACGTATCATTCCATGTTTAGATGTCAAAGATGGTCGTGTCGTTAAAGGGATTCAATTTAAAGGATTAAGGGATATTGGGAATCCTGTTGATTTAGCAATGTATTACAATGAAGCGGGTGCTGATGAATTAGTATTTTTAGACATCTCTAAGACGGAAGAGGGTCATAGCTTAATGCTAGAAGTGATTGAACAGACAGCGTCACGCTTGTTTATCCCTCTTACTGTAGGGGGTGGGATTCAAAGTCTCGATGATATTACCCAATTGTTAAATCATGGTGCAGATAAAGTATCATTAAATTCAAGTGCTTTAAAAAATCCACAGCTCATTAAACAAGCGAGTGATAAATTCGGTAGACAATGCATCTGCATAGCAATTGATAGCTATTATGATCCTGAAAGAAAAGCACATTATTGTTGTACGCATGGTGGTAAAAAGATGACAAATATTAAAGTATATGACTGGGTACAGCAAGTAGAACAGTTAGGTGCAGGTGAGCTCCTCGTTACAAGTATGGGACATGATGGTATGAAACAAGGCTTTGATATTGAGCATCTTGCAAAAATAAAATCCCTTGTAAATATTCCAATCATTGCTTCTGGTGGTGGTGGCAATGCACAACACTTTGTAGAATTATTTGATCAGACGGATGTTTCTGCAGGTTTAGCTGCAAGTATATTACATGATCGAGAAACGACGGTTCAATCTATTAAAGAAGTGATACGGCAAGGAGGTATAGCAGTAAGATGACCAATTACAAAATTGATTTTAGCAAAGGTTTAGTGCCAGCAATTTTACAAGATAATCAAACAAAACAAGTATTGATGTTAGGTTATATGAATCAAGAAGCTTTTGATAAAACGATAGAAGATGGTGTAGTATGTTTCTATTCGCGGTCGAAACAACGTCTATGGACAAAAGGTGAAACATCTGGTCATACGCAACTTGTTAAAGATATTCATGTAGATTGCGACAATGATACTATTTTAATTGATGTCATACCAAATGGACCAACATGTCATACAGGCAGTCAAAGTTGTTTCAACACAGAAGTTCCATTTTCAGTGCAAACATTAGCGCAGACAGTTCAAGATAGTGCCCAATCCAATAATGAAAAGTCATATACAAAATATTTATTAACAGAAGGTATAGAAAAGATTACGAAAAAATATGGTGAAGAAGCTTTTGAAGTCGTAATTGAAGCAATTAAAGGTGACAAAAAAGCATTTGTAAGTGAAGTAGCAGATGAACTTTATCATTTATTTGTCTTGATGCATGCGCTAGGCGTCGATTTTTCAGAAATTGAGGCAGAATTAGCGCGTAGACATCATAAGCGCAATAACTTTAAAGGCGAACGACAAAATATCGAACAGTGGTAAAACAAGTATGGGCTGAGATATAGAGAAAAGGATCATGTCTTATACACTTACAAATATTGTGGAAAACGTGACATTTTCAAGTTTAAAATACGACACCAACATATTTTAACTATGAATGCGGTACTAAAGTTGCGAACGCGTTATAGATAAGTAGTGGATAATCACAATACGAAACCAAAAATAATTTGAAAAGTAAATTGAGCAACTCAGGAATAGATGTCACTGTTAAAGATGTTGAAAAGTATATGAATCGATATAATGAAGTTATGAAGGGAAAAAATGGCGAAAAAGCTAAAAAGTTATATTTGTCGTTACTACCTATTAATATCATAGTTGTCTTTATATTCTTTGTATTTATACTGTGAATAAAAATATATCTAGCCTGAAATAGAAATGTCATAGCCTATTTAAAAGACAATCTCCATTAGAACTAAGATGTGCATCCCGAAAGTTGGACTAAACAACTAACTTTATGGGATGTATTTTTATGCAAATCATCATAAAATCGAGATTAAGTTAAAGTTAGTTCAAGAGTAATTAAACAATAAATTAAAAATAGTAGGATACTTACTTTGAGGGAAGAAAATTAACTGTATATATTTAGTTTAGGAACAAGTATTACGGTTTATCCTGATACAATTATTGTGGATGGGATGATATTTTTAGGTTTAAAATACGACACCAGCAAACATCATAACTGTGATAGCTCATAAATCTCCACATATAGCTAATCTAAAAAAATAATACATCATTGGAATCAAGCCCCAAGCATGTAAATATTAAAAATCACAAAAGATATATGTAAAAAAGTTACAATTTGCATAATTAAATTGTGTCTAATTATTGACTAATTAAATTTTGCCAAATATAATATTAATTAATAATTTGAAATGATTAGCGTATACACTTTAAATTCTCTTTGGAGAATATATTTTTTAAATACAAATGTAAACGCTTTCTCGTCAAATTAAACAATAGAAAGGATGGTCATTATGAGTGCTTGGTTAAGTAAATTATTTGAGTTTATTCCTCGAATAATTATCAATTTGTTTATCTAAAATAAAAAAATAGAGGTGCTGACAATGATGAAAAGTCAAAATAAGTATAGTATTCGTAAATTTAGTGTAGGTGCATCTTCCATTTTAATAGCTACATTACTATTTTTAAGTGGTGGACAAGCACAAGCAGCTGAGAAGCAAGTGAATATGGGAAATTCACAGGAGGATACAGTTACAGCACAATCTATTGGGGATCAACAAACTAGGGAAAATGCTAATTATCAACGTGAAAACGGTGTTGACGAACAGCAACATACTGAAAATTTAACTAAGAACTTGCATAATGATAAAACAATATCAGAAGAAAATCATCGTAAAACAGATGATTTGAATAAAGATCAACTAAAGGATGATAAAAAATCATCGCGTAATAATAAAAATATTCAACGAGATACAACAAAAAATAACAATGCTAATCCTAGCGATGTAAATCAAGGGTTAGAACAGGCTATTAATGATGGCAAACAAAGTAAAGTGGCGTCACAGCAACAGTCAAAAGAGGCAGATAATAGTCAAGATTCAAACGCTAATAACAATCTACCTTCACAAAGTCGAACAAAGGAAGCACCATCATTAAATAAGTTAGATCAAACAAGTCAACGAGAAATTGTTAATGAGACAGAAATAGAGAAAGTACAACCACAACAAAATAATCAAGCGAATGATAAAATTACTAACTACAATTTTAACAATGAACAAGAAGTGAAACCTCAAAAAGACGAAAAAACACTATCAGTTTCAGATTTAAAAAACAATCAAAAATCACCAGTAGAACCAACAAAGGACAATGACAAGAAAAATGGATTAAATTTATTAAAAAGTAGTGCAGTAGCAACGTTACCAAACAAAGGGACAAAGGAACTTACTGCAAAAGCGAAAGATGATCAAACGAATAAAGTTGCCAAACAAGGGCAGTATAAAAATCAAGACCCTATCGTGTTAGTGCATGGTTTCAATGGATTTACAGATGATATTAATCCTTCAGTGTTAGCTCATTATTGGGGCGGTAATAAAATGAACATTCGCCAAGATTTAGAAGAAAATGGTTACAAAGCTTATGAAGCAAGTATAAGTGCTTTTGGAAGTAACTATGACCGCGCAGTTGAACTTTATTATTATATCAAAGGCGGTCGTGTAGATTATGGTGCAGCACATGCAGCAAAATATGGACATGAACGTTATGGAAAAACATACGAAGGAATTTACAAAGACTGGAAACCAGGACAGAAGGTACACCTAGTTGGACATAGTATGGGTGGTCAAACGATACGTCAACTAGAAGAATTACTGCGTAATGGTAGTCGTGAAGAAATAGAGTATCAAAAGAAACATGGTGGCGAAATTTCTCCACTATTCAAAGGTAATAATGACAATATGATTTCATCAATTACTACTTTAGGAACGCCACATAATGGAACGCATGCTTCAGATTTAGCTGGTAATGAAGCTTTAGTGAGACAAATTGTATTTGATATCGGTAAAATGTTTGGTAATAAAAACTCTAGAGTAGACTTCGGGTTGGCTCAATGGGGTCTAAAACAGAAGCCAAATGAATCATACATTGATTATGTCAAACGCGTTAAACAATCTAATTTATGGAAATCAAAAGATAATGGATTTTACGATCTGACGCGTGAGGGTGCAACAGATTTAAATCGTAAAACGTCGTTGAACCCTAACATTGTGTATAAAACATACACTGGTGAAGCAACGCACAAAGCATTAAATAGCGATAGACAAAAAGCAGACTTAAATATGTTTTTCCCATTTGTGATTACTGGTAACTTAATCGGTAAAGCTACTGAAAAAGAATGGCGAGAAAACGATGGTTTAGTATCCGTTATTTCTTCTCAGCATCCATTTAATCAAGCTTATACAAATGCGACGGATAAAATTCAAAAAGGCATTTGGCAAGTAACGCCTACAAAACATGATTGGGATCATGTTGATTTTGTCGGACAAGATAGTTCTGATACAGTGCGCACAAGAGAAGAATTACAAGATTTTTGGCATCATTTAGCAGACGATTTAGTGAAAACTGAAAAGGTGACTGATACTAAGCAAGCATAAGTTAAAAAGTAAAGGGAGGAATTAACAATGACTGCAGACTTCTTTCAATTAATCGGATCATTATTTAGAATTCTAAAAGAATTATTCAAGTAAAACCTTGGCGGGGCCCCAACAAAGAGAAATTGGATTCCCGATTTCTACAGACAATGCAAGTTGGCGGGGCCCCAACATAAAGAATTTCGAAAAGAAATTCTACAAACAATGCAAGTTGGGGTGGGACGACGAAATAAATTTTGCGAAAATATCATTTCTGCCCCACTCCCATTGGCATTTACGAAGTTTAAATGTGCAATTAGAATATATGTATAACAATATTAAACACGCGGTAAAACGAAGTCAGTCAATTCAAACTGATTTCGCCCACCGCGTGTTTTTAACATAGCTTAATGATTAATAAGCATTAATGTTCAATTTATATGGTTGTTTTCCAATAATAAACCTAAAGATATAGAATTCACGCAATATCATACCGACACCTATACATAATCCTAAAATGAATAGTAGTGATATCGCTAGAAAGACCATTGTATTATCCTCAAATATATTTGTATATGCAAACAATGAGTCTAGAATGATTGGATGTAATAAATAAATAAAGAATGAGAAAGCACTAATCATTTGAATCGTATTAAATAACATTGTTTTAAAATGCGTGCAAATACCCAAGATAACAATAAACATAATACTATTATATGGTGTTAATGAATATGAAAAGCTGGTAACATTCCAATAGTCTCCATTTGCTAACGCAATAAACACAAAATAAGTAGCTACAGCTAATACAATCATAATAACTAAATAACGTTCTAAGAAATTTAAAACACGTTCGTAGTTATAACCCATATATGCACCTAAGAAGAAATAAAAAATCCATCCGAATATTATAGTGTTTTCACTTAATGGATAATAGTGTAGCACGGTATCGTGAAACGCTGTGTTGTTCGTAAAGTAATATAAAAATGATTGCTGTAAAATAAAAGATAACAATAATAATATTTTACTATTGAATAGGTTATAGTTAATTTTAAAAATGATATAACTCAAAATAAAGAATTGCATGATAACAACGATAAAATAGCCATACCATTGACCTAATAGGACATTTTCAATGAATTGTTTATTGAAACTTGAATCTGTTAATAATGATTCACTATAACTGTAAAACAATCCCATTAATATGTAAGGAATAAGTATATATTTTACGCGTGTAGTTAAGTATCTATAGGTGACTTTTTGATAGTTTAAAGTCGTCAATAACTGCGACAAAATAATAAAACATGGTGTACCAAAAATGACAATATTACGAATATAGAACTGTAGTACTAAAGATCCTCCTTCCATATTCTCATGTTTTAAAGTAATTTGTGTTAATAAATGTGTAACAATAATAATTGCACATATAATAGCACGTAAATATACGAGTTCAAGTCTAATCTTTTTCATGGAATCCGTCCCATCTCTTAATTAAATGCTCAAAAGCATCATCACTAATTAGTATTCTAGGGATGTAATAATCATTGGAGTTCGGAGTGACTGCTTTTTCCTCTAATGAAAAACCGTATTTTAACCCAGCTTTTTTGATTACTGGTAATTTATCGTCATTCATCAAGCCATAAGGATAGGCTATAGTTTTCTGCGACTTTTTAAAGTTTTTAGTTAGATATTTTTCACTTTTGTTTAAATCTTTTATGATTGTAGCTTCAGAAGATTTCATTAATTTTGACTTATTATTTTTAGATAAGTTATGCAAATCGTGGGTATGTGTTTCAAATTCCCATAACCCAGTTTTATACATTTCTTTTAGTTCTTTTTTACTAATCATATCGAGGTTGTGAAAGTTTTCTTCCCCAACATGACCTGTGATAATAAACCCAGTTGCCGGTATTTTATATTTTTTTAAGATTGGATAAGCATTTTCATAAATAGTTTCATCCATATCATCAAAGTTAATCCATACACTTCGTTTTGGAAACTTACCTTTTTTCTTGTAATATAAAAATTCTTTCAAGGTTAAAAATTTAGCATCATGTGATTTTAGCCATTTTATTTGAGATTCAAATTGTGATTGACTAACACTATAATTTTTAATTTCTTTACTACTAGAAAAGAAATAAATAAAATTATTCAGAAAATTCGCTTTTCTTACACGGTGATAATTTAATGCCAGAGCACTATTTTCTTTATATTTCAGTTTTTTAGGTGAATCGTCATCTGCATTTGCAATATGATGACCATCCAGTGTGCTTACAGGCAATATGATCAAGATACTCAACACTAAAATTATTAATTTTCTATACTTCACGATTCTCTTCCTCTCTGCCATTTTTGAATCAATATGCTAATTGTAAAAAATACAAAAATGATAATCGCGAAAATGCCCATAGTTTCAAATATATCTAAAATTTCAGTATTTTCAATGTTTAAAGCAACACGTATTGTATTGATACTTTCGTCATGAATTTCAAATATAGTACCAATATAAACGAGTAGAACAACTAAACAATATATCCAAAAGACACACGATATAGCGATAAGTGCTGTTTCTCTTACAATATTTAGCGATGATTTTAGCGTTGGGTATTCCCTCTGTCTGGGCTTGACCATGTTGCGTAACCACCTTTCTTACGTTTTAATGCTTTTGGAAATGCGACAAGAACTACTGCTGCGTTAATAATCCAGTATACTGTCGGATACCAACTTACAAATATGAGTCCAGCCATATTCTTTTTCTCGTAGCGACTATCAATAAAGAGTGCGACTGTAAATTGAATAACGTTTATAAAAGTCATAGTAAATGATGATAGTAGAAATATTGAAAAACTATATGTCATAAATGTATAGTCTAAGAAGTTTGCTGTTATGAACAAATAGCCTAAATATAGAAGCACTATATATACCCATAAAATTGAGATGATTTGCTCAAACATCAAAATATATAAAGGAAACCTTTTCGTTTTCATTGTGCTAAAAAAGTCTCGTAGTAATACTTCGTGTCCCCCTTGAGCCCATCTCACGCGTTGCTTCCAAAGACCTCCCAATGTTTCTGGAACCAACATCCAACACATGGCAAGCGGTTCATACTTAATACGATATCCACGTAAATGCAATTTCCAAGAAACTGCAATATCTTCGGTAATCATATCAGTATCCCAGTAGCCAACGTCGACAACTGCACTTTTTTTAAATAGAGTGAAGACACCCGAAATAGTATTGACTGCGCCAGCAAGTGTCTGACTTCGCTTAATACAGCCAATTAAACTTGCATATTCTATCGTTTGAATTTTACCTAAAATAGAACTCTTATTTCGAATTCTAGGATTACCTGTAACTGCACCAAGTTTTGGATCATGTTTGAAATTCTCAATCATATAATATGGTGCATCTTGATCAACGATAGTATCTGCATCCAAGCACATTACATAATCATATGAAGCCTGTTTAATGCCTTGATTGAGTGCGTTGGCTTTACCTCTGTTTTCTTGTAAATCGACGAAAATAAAGTCATTATTTTCTTTGATTTTATAGATGAGTTCTGCTGTATTATCTGAACTTCCATCATTAATGATAATAATTTCTTTTTTCTCGTATTTGAGTGCAAGAACATTAGACAACGTATCTTCAATCGTTTCACTTTCGTTATAACAGGCAAGTAAAAATGTAATGCCTTCTAATTCATCCACATTTATGTCAGGCTTCTTGTTCAATGAATATCTAATTTCTCTGGTAAAATAGAAATAAATTGAACCGACAATCCAGTAAATAGACATAAATACAGGATAAAAAAGCAAAAAGTTAAAAAATTGCAATTTCTTTACCTACCTTTCGTTAGTTAGGTTGTAAGCCATATGGTAATTGATAGTATTTTAATTTGCAATAGATTGTTGTTATAATTAAACGGAAATATTTGTAATTGCAACTTAATTTTCCTGTAACATAGTGTGATTAATTTTCAGTAGGGGGGTTTTAAAAATTGAAGGATAAGATTATTGATAACGCAATAACCTTATTTTCAGAGAAGGGGTATGGCGGTACAACACTTGATGATATAGCTAAAAGTGTAAATATAAAAAAAGCGAGCTTATATTACCATTTTGACTCGAAAAAAAGTATTTACGAACAAAGTGTTAAATGTTGTTTTGATTACCTTAATAATATTATTATGATGAATCAAAATAAATCGAACTATTCAATTGATGCTTTATATCAATTCTTATTTGAGTTTATTTTCGACATCGAAGAAAGGTATATTAGAATGTACGTTCAATTATCTAATACGCCTGAGGAATTTTCTGGAAATATTTACGGACAAATACAAGATTTAAATCAATCATTAAGTAAAGAGATAGCAAAATTCTATGATGAATCAAAGATAAAGATGACAAAAGAAGACTTTCAGAATTTAATATTGCTGTTTCTTGAAAGTTGGTATTTGAAAGCATCTTTTTCGCAAAAATTTGGAGCAGTGGAAGAAAGTAAAAGTCAATTCAAAGATGAAGTGTATTCGCTACTAAATATATTTTTGAAGAAATAATTTTTGTTACTAGTTTGTAATAATTAACTTACTTTTGTAAAAAAAGACATGAGATTATTTTTTTAAATCTATATAAAGTTGACAATACAACTCGAAATTGAGAATATTAAGATGTATATGAATTTTATAAATTAAATGCAATACATTAATATAAATATCAATTGTTGCAAAATACGATTTGTTCAATGATTTGATAATAATATTCTTTATATTTGTGAATGGTTAAGTTTGTCTTTGAAAATATTATAAAAGTGTAATGTTCCCCTGAAAAGAATAAGTTGTCATCTAATTACAGGAAATCCGTATAAATTAGATGAAATGGAAAGTAATAATTAATAATTTATTGATAAGCGCCTATGTGATGGTAAATCATGACATAGGCGCTCATTTTTTATAAGTTTAAAATGTAAATAAAAATTATATAAATTACCCACATCTTTTTAAAAGGTGTGGGCTTTATTATCATTAACCCAATTCACAGTGACGGATTACGCAAGGTATTGAACTACCGAGTACGGGCACGCTCGGTGTTGTAAAGAGCAAATAATTAAGTAATGATGATGCTTCTACTCGATTATAAGAAAGCCATGATAGAGTACGATGGTATCTAGATTTATTATTAATAGGTTTGGATATTTAAAGTTGGACAATATTATATCTTGAGCAAAAATATAAATAAGTTATACATAATGCCCAAGAATCATGATATAATTTTAAACGATAAAATATTTATATAAATAATTAGAGAAAATGTAGTTGTGTATGTTTTGTGGTCGTTAAACTAGATACAATTGTCCGATTTATAAAACATACATAATGAATACAATGATTGATTATGTGGAGGAAACCATGAAAGAAAAGTTTGATTTAGTAAAACTATTAAATATTCTAAAGAAGAATATTAAATTATTGCTTATTTTACCGGCAATATGTCTTGTAGTAAGTGCGGCATTAACCTTTTTTGTTATGCCTGACAAATATACTGCTTCTACTCAAATATTAGTGAACATGAAAAAGTCCTCAAGTGATTTAGCTTTCCAAAATGTTCAAAGTAGTTTGCAGTCTGTTAATACATATACGGAAATTATCAAAAGTCCAAGAATTCTAGATAAAGTATCTAGAGAGTTTGATGGCCAGTATTCAACAGCTGAGTTGAATTCGTTTTTAAAAGTAACCAATCAAACAAACTCTCAAATTATTACTGTATCAGTTACAACTGGGAATAAATCTGAATCTGACAAAATTGTTAATAAAATATCTAAAGTTTTTGCTCATGACATGCCTAAAATTATGAGTGTTGATAATGTTACGATACTTTCCTCAGCGCATGATAATGCTGTAAAAGTATCTCCGATAGTCTCTGTCAACTTAGTGATCAGCATCATTGTTGGTATTGTTTTAGCAATATTGATTATTTTCTTAAAAGAACTATTAGATAAGCGTATTAAGACGGAAGAAGATGTTGAATCGCAACTAGGATTACCTATTTTAGGTTCAATACAAAAATTTTAATTTACGAGGAATTACCATGACGAATACACGAAGAAGTACATCAAGTTTAATTGTCCATGAACAACCAAAGTCACCTATTAGCGAGAAATTTCGAGGCATAAGATCAAATATTATGTTTGCAAATCCTGACAGTGCAGTTCAAAGCATTGTAATCACTTCAGAGGCACCAGGCGCAGGTAAGTCTACAATTGCAGCAAATTTAGCAGTTGCATATGCACAAGCAGGTTATAAAACATTAATCGTAGATGGGGATATGCGTAAACCTACGCAGCACTATATTTTTAATTTACCAAACAATGAAGGCCTATCAAGTTTATTGCTAAATTGGTCAACTTATCAAGACAGTATTATCTCAACTGAAATTGAAGATTTAGACGTCCTGACGTCTGGACCGATTCCGCCAAACCCATCAGAGTTAATCACATCAAGAGCATTTGCAAATTTGTATGACACATTATTGATGAATTATAACTTTGTTATTATCGATACGCCGCCAGTGAACACAGTTACAGATGCGCAATTATTTTCAAAGTTTACCGGCAATGTTGTCTACGTAGTTAATTCGGAAAATAATAATAAAGATGAAGTTAAAAAAGGAAAAGAACTTATTGAAGCAACAGGTGCTAAATTATTAGGTGTAGTCTTAAATAGAATGCCTAAAGATAAAAGTGCTAGTTACTATGCATATTATGGGACTGATGAATCATGATTGATATTCATAACCATATATTAGTTGATATAGATGATGGTCCTAAAACAATTGAAAAGAGTATTGCACTATTAAAGCAAGCTAAGGATGAAGGTGTAACAAGTATTGTAGCGACACCTCATCATTTGCATCCGAGATATGATAATACATTTCAACAAGTGCTTGTGAAATTGGCGGAGTTAAGAACGCATCCAGAAGTTCAAGCATTGGATATTAAATTATTTCCCGGGCAAGAAATTAGAATTACAGATTCGATTCTGCAAGGCTTAGATAATGGTAGTATTCAAGGTATTAATCGTTCGAAATATTTATTAATTGAATTTCCAACGGGCGAAGTACCACATTATACAAAACAATTGTTTTTTGAAATACAATCGAGAGGTTACATACCAATCATTGCACATCCTGAAAGAAATAGAAGTATCGCCAAAAATCCAGAAATATTATATGAACTTGTTGCAAATGGGGCATTGAGTCAATTAACATCGAGTTCTTTAGTTGGTGGATTTGGAAAAAACATTCAAAAGTTATCATTACAATTTATAGAATGTAATTTGGCTCATTTTGTAGCTTCAGATGCACATTCATGTGACCAAAGACCATTTTTGATGCAAGAATTATTTCACAATCATAAATTGAAGAAATATTCGAATGACATTGAAGCATTACTTCGAAATGCCAGTTCAGTAATCAATGATAATTTTGTTTATTTAGACAGACCGACTAAGCCAGGAAAAGTGAAGTCGTTTTTGAAATGGTTTTAACTAAATATATTTTTTCGAATTAGACTGGTATACATGTACCAGTCTTTTTGAGTATGCTTAAAATGAATTATAATCATGATTATTTGCTAATTCGTATAAAACAACTTGTCTAATTGATTAAGGCGAATGGCTTTTAATAAAAAGACTCGTTTTTTATAGTGAAGGTAGCTTGAAAATAATGAATATAAAGATGAAGGTATTACTTTTGATATATAGGGCTAAGGAAGTGTTTTTATGGTATTAAGAAAAGTAACCATGCAGGACTTAGATCAAATTATTGCACTTGAAAATATTGGTTTTTCACCGGAAGAAGCTGCAACACCAGAGGCATTGAAATTGAGAATTGAACAAATTCAAGAAACTTTTATTGTAGCTGAAAAGAATGATGAAGTAATTGGATACATCAATGGTCCAGTCATAAAAGAGCGTTACATTAGCGATGATTTATTTAAAAATGTCTCCACAAATAATAGTGAAGGTGGCTATATTAGTGTGTTAGGTCTTGTTGTAGCAC
Source organism: Staphylococcus sp. EG-SA-17 (assembly GCF_017151845.1). Classification (NCBI taxonomy): domain Bacteria; kingdom Bacillati; phylum Bacillota; class Bacilli; order Caryophanales; family Staphylococcaceae; genus Staphylococcus; species Staphylococcus sp. EG-SA-17. The sequence goes on along the minus strand of NZ_JACVZO010000031.1, from coordinate 8,546 downwards.
CAAATTATCAAGGTCAGGGTATTGCAGGTCGCTTACTAAACTATTTTGAAAATCTTGCTAAGAATCAACATCGACATGGTGTAACGTTAACATGTCGAGAATCATTAATTTCTTTTTATGAAAAATATGGGTATCGTAATGAAGGTGTATCAGAATCATGTCATGGCGGTATTAAATGGTATAACCTTGTTAAAAATATAAAAAAGGATGATGAGGTGTAAATATGGCAGTTGTTTATGTAGCAGGAGGATGTTTATGGGGTGTTGAAACATTTTTTGCAACAATACCTGGAATTATACATACAGAAGCAGGAAGAGCAAATGGAAGAAGCTCTAAATTAGACGGTCCGTATGATGGTTATGCTGAATGTGTCAAACTTCATTTCGATGATCGTATGTTAACAATTACAGACATTATGAATTATTTATTTGAAATCATTGATCCTTACAGTGTGAATCAACAAGGAAATGATATTGGAGAAAAGTATCGAACGGGTTTATATAGTTGTGTAGATGACCACTTAATTGAAGCGCGTCAGTTCATTGAACGACGTAAAGACAGAGATCAAATTGCAGTGGAAGTCTTACCGCTGTCTAACTACATTAAAAGTGCTGAAGAACATCAGCAACATTTAGAAAAATATCCAGAAGATATGCATATGTGTCATATTTCAAAAGATTTGCTAAATAAATACAAGTGATTTTCAGAGGAGAATAGATGTTTAAATTAACCAAAATCGGAGAAATACCTAGATATACTTAGAAAAGAGGTAGGTATTATGTATACGTTTGATGCACAATCATTAACTGCTAGAGAAAACTATAAATTATTAATTGGTTCAATTATTCCACGACCTATAGCATTTGTTACAACATTAAATCAAGATGCATCAGTAAATGCAGCACCATTTAGCTTTTTTAATATTGTTAATAACCATCCGCCAATGATTGCTATTGCAGTTCAACGTGCAGGAGGTAAGAGAAAAGATACTGCATTGAATATAGAACGGACTGGAGACTTTGTTGTGCATATTACAGACGAAGATAATGTTCAAGATATTAATGAGACTGCAGCGCCGTTAGCATATGGAGACAGTGAGTTGAGTCGTACAAAATTATCACTTTTAACATCTACAACGATTAAGACGCCAGGAATTAAAGACGCGAAAATGAGATTCGAATGTAAACTATCGCAAATGATATTGCTTGGAGATGTATTAGATGGGGCTGACTTAATAATAGGCGAAATTGTAACTTATCATATTGATGACAGTATTTATGAGGGTGATTTTAAAATCAATCCACACGCATTACAGGCTGTTTCTCGTTTAGCCGGAAATGATTATGCTAAATTAGGAGGATTATTTACAATAGATAGACCTGAAAAATAACAAAACACATGCTATAGCGGTGTACCGTTTATGAATTGAATCAAAAGTACACAGGTGCTAAAGTATGTGCTTCTAAAATGAAGACTATTTTTTATTACAAGAAAATGTATCTAGTAAACTTAAAGTAGCAAGACCTAATAAATCTAATGCATGTTGTGCACCTTTTTTACCTTGGCCAGCTTCGAAATGTTTGTAAGTAGCTACACTTAAAATACCTATTGTTGATAGCGAAGCAATGCGAGAAATGTTTTTATTGATAAAGCTAGCTGAGTATAAAGCAGCAGTAGTTGCTTCTGCAATGCCGACGTATTTTACAAGTTCTTTTTGCAAGCCAAAAGTATGCTCAAACAGTTCAATCATACCCTTATCTTCTTGCAATTTAGGTTTACTGGCTTGGTATAGCTCTTTCGCAAGTTTTAAATTGGTCACGTAACGTAAAATCATATTTAATTCCTCCCAATATTTGGATTTTTGTGAAAGATAATTACTTTATCATTTTACCCGTTTCTTCAAAAATGAATCTCTTATGTAACATGTGTAGTTCAGGAATATTTGCTATGGAAATATAATTCTATTCACTCAAAATATATGAATTTAATGTGTGGTTTTATCGAGTTGCTCTTTTAATTTGGTTAGATTGTTTTTTAGAGAAGCGGTACTATTTTTAAGTGCATCAACAGATTTACCTTCGTTTTGAGACATTGCGTTTATAACAGCATGAAGTTCAGTTTCTAACATGTCTGCGTCACCTTTAGCATTAGAACTTAATACTTTAATATCTCTTAAAAGGCTATCTGATAGTAGTGCATTTTTGCCAGTCACCAATTTCGAATTGTAATTCCAAGCACTGCTTAATTCAATAGCATCTAAATCGGTTATATGATTATTTGTTCTCATCATACTTTCCTCCCTCGTTGGAAATTACATTAGTATCCGATTTTAAACGGCCATTTCCATCTACCATTGACGGGGAAATATCATCTTTATAAAACTGTACAAATTTTGTGCTAGGATATGATTGCATAACGTCATTTATAGATTTTTGAAGGTTCCAAGCATAGTTTTTTACTGTTTCTCTATTTTTTTCTTTATCATAATAAGCAATGAACTCTGATTTCATATTTTTTTGTATTTGAGGATATTTATTAATCAAAGATTGTAATTGTTGATTAAACGCTTCTCCTTTTAAGTGCATAACAGGTTTGAATTCTTGTTTAAACTTTTTTAAGTCATCGATACTGTCTGTGTTGAAATTCAAAAATTGTTTAGTAACACCATTGAATTCTTGCTTCTTTTGAAGTTTTTTATTCATGGCATAATAACCATTTTTCTCAACTTCTGATTTGAATTTTAATCGAGCTTGTTCAATTTCATGTTCATAACGTTTGTACATCATGGCTGCAACTGCCGCTGATGTTTCATTTATATGACCAGGTGTAAATGTTGAAATAGTTATGCCATTTCCAGACTCAACAAAAAGTAATTGGAGTTGAATATGATTGATGTGCATAATAAGGTTCGCATAATTTTTCTCATATCTTCATTAGCTCCTTTGTATTAGCTGTTTTTTCAGTTGATAGGCAAATTATACAAAAACTAAAATATTGTTATTCAATATTATTATAAACTAATCATGATTGAAGTAACTATAATTAATTAAATTTACAAAAAGATATCATAAATATTAATTGCATAAATCTTTATCTGAAATTTTCGAATCAAGAACGCAAATTATAAGAAACCACGTCATATATAGTTTCTACTTATAAATAAATTGATTATTTATATTAGACGCTTATGTAAAGAGGGCGTAACCTTAAATGTAATTACTAATAAGGGGTGAGGATAGAATGAATTATTCGCCGAAGCAAGGTGTAAGGAGTCATGGCTTACCACACGATCCATTTAAAAGTAGTACAGTACCACGTCCAATAGGGTGGATCTCTACTGTATCGAAAGATGGGAAAGATAATTTAGCACCTTATAGTCAGTATCAAAACTTAACTTGGGATCCGCCTATGGTTATGTTCGCAGCAAATCAATCCGTTCTTGGTGATCACGAACGTAAAGATACAGTGAAAAATGCTGAAGAGACAGGGTGGTTTGTGTGGAATATGGCAACGTATGATTTAAGAGAAGCAGTTAATTTATCGTCGAAGGCACTACCACCTGAAGAGGATGAATTTGAATATGCAGGTGTGACGAAAGAAGCATGTATAGAAGCACCAGGTTATCGAGTCAAAGAATCGCCAGTACATTTTGAATGTGAGTACGTTCAAACGATTCGTATTCCGACAGGAGACCTTGTATCAACAGTTGATATTGTTATAGGAAGAGTTGCTCAGGTTCATATTGACGATAAGGTCATTCTTGATAATGGTAAATTAGACATTAAGTCGATTAAACCTATTGCGAGGTTAGGATATTATGATTACACGGTTGTGAATGAAATATTTGAAATGAAAGCACCATCAGCTTCTAAAGAAGAGCTTGCAGGTTTAGAAGGAAGAAATTTTGATAATCAATCAGATGACAAGGAATAATGAATTCAATCATTTTCAATACATCGAAACTACACGTTGAAATTAGTTTCGATGTATTTTTATATTTCAAAACCGGGAAGCGATATGTCGCTATATTTATAATTTTAAAGAATAATTTTTTAGAAATTCATATATATAACACTAGGTTTATTGAAAATATATTGATATTACTTTAATATTAAAGATGTATTATAAATATAATATTTATCTTTTAGTTGTAAATTGACTATTAATGAATAAAAGGTGGATGATAAATACATTTTAATAAAAAGAAGTTTTTACCAAATAAATAAAAGATGTCCAAGATGATAAGCATTGATTTCAAAATTATATAAACATAATAAGGCATATTATTCAGAATATAGTTAAAAAATTATACTAAATCCCACACAATAAAGAAAGCGATTTCATCAAAGAATATACTTTTGGAAAAATTGGATTTTGACAAATTAAGTATTTTTTATTTGAAAAAAGAGTTGTATTAAATTGAATAGTGGCATATATTATAATCTAATGAATGTAAAGATAATACAAAGAGTTATTACATGAGCAAAAGACAGAAAGAATTTCATGACAGCTTAGCAAACGAAAAAACAAGAGTAAGACTTTATAAATCTGGAAAAAATTGGGTAAAATCCGGTATTAAAGAAATAGAAATGTTCAAAATAATGGGACTACCATTTATTAGTCATAGTATAGTGAGTCAAGATAATCAAAGCATTAGTAAAAAAATGACTGGATACGGACTGAAAACGACGGCGGTTATTGGTGGTGCATTCACGGTAAACATGTTGCATGACCAGCAAGCTTTTGCGGCTTCTGATGCACCATTAACATCTGAATTAAATACACAAAGTGAAACAGTAGGTAATCAAAACTCAACGACAATCGAAGCATCAACATCAACAGCCGATTCCACAAGCGTAACGAAAAATAGTAGTTCGGTACAAACATCAAATAGTGACACAGTCTCAAGTGAAAAGTCTGAAAATGTCACTTCGACAACTAATAGTACAAGTAATCAACAAGAAAAATTAACATCTACATCAGAATCAACATCCTCAAAGAATACTACATCAAGTTCTGATACTAAATCTGTAGCTTCAACTTCAAGTACAGAACAACAAACTAATATATCAACAAATCAAAGCACTGCATCAAATACTACTTCACAAAGCACAGCGCCAGCTTCAACCCATTTAAAACAAACTAGCACAACGTCAACCAGCACAGCACCTGTCAAACTTCGAACTTTCAGTCGATTAGCTATGTCAACCTTTGCATCAGCTGCGACGACAACCGCATTAACTGCTAATACAATTACAGTTAATAAAGATAACTTAAAACAATATATGACAACTTCAGGTAATGCCACTTATGACCAAAGTACAGGGGTCGTAACGTTAACGCAGGATGCATATAGCCAAAAAGGTGCTATTACATTAGGAACACGTATTGACTCTAATAAGAGTTTTCATTTTTCTGGAAAAGTAAATTTAGGTAATAAATACGAAGGTAATGGAAATGGTGGAGATGGTATCGGCTTTGCCTTTTCGCCAGGTGTATTAGGTGAAACAGGGTTAAACGGTGCCGCAGTAGGTATTGGTGGCCTAAGTAACGCATTTGGCTTCAAATTGGATACGTATCACAATACATCTAAACCAAATTCAGCTGCAAAGGCGAATGCTGACCCATCTAGTGTTGCTGGTGGAGGTGCGTTTGGTGCCTTTGTTACAACAGATAGTACTGGCGTTGCGACAACGTACACATCAAGTTCAACAGCTGATAATGCTGCAAAGTTAAAAGTTCAACCTACAAACAACACGTTCCAAAATTTTGATATTACTTATAATGGTGATACAAAGGTTATGACTGTCACGTATGCAGGTCAAACATGGACACGTAATATTTCAGATTGGATTGCAAAAAGTGGTACGACCAACTTTTCATTATCAATGACAGCCTCAACAGGTGGCGCGACAAATTTACAACAAGTACAATTTGGAACATTTGAATATACAGAGTCTGCTGTTACACAAGTGAGATACGTTGATGTAACAACAGGTAAAGATATTATTCCACCAAAAACATATTCAGGAAATGTTGATCAAGTCGTGACAATCGATAATCAACAATCTGCATTGACTGCTAAAGGATATAATTACACATCTGTCGATAGTTCATATGCATCAACTTATAATGATACAAATAAAACTGTAAAAATGACGAATGCTGGACAATCAGTGACATATTACTTTACTGATGTAAAAGCACCAACTGTAACTGTAGGCAATCAAACCATTGAAGTGGGTAAAACAATGAATCCTATTGTGTTGACTACAACGGATAATGGTACAGGGACTGTGACAAATACAGTTACAGGATTACCAAGCGGATTAAGTTATGATAGTGCAACGAATTCAATCATTGGGACACCAACAAAAATTGGTCAATCAACAGTGACAGTAGTATCTACTGACCAAGCAAATAACAAATCGACGACAACTTTTACAATAAATGTTGTGGATACGACAGCACCAACAGTGACGCCAATAGGAGATAAATCATCAGAAGTTTTTTCTCCAATATCACCGATTAAAATTGCTACGCAGGACAATAGTGGTAATGCAGTAACAAATACAGTCACAGGATTGCCGTCTGGACTAACATTCGATAGTACAAATAATACCATTAGTGGTACACCAACAAACATTGGTACAAGTACTATAACAATCGTTTCTACAGATGCGAGCGGTAACAAAACGACGACAACTTTTAAATATGAAGTAACAAGAAATAGTATGAGTGATTCCGTATCAACATCGGGAAGTACCCAACAATCACAAAGTGTGTCAACAAGTAAAGCTGACTCACAAAGTGCATCAACGAGTACATCAGGATCGATTGTGGTATCTACATCAGCTAGTACCTCGAAATCGACAAGTGTAAGCCTATCTGATTCTGTGAGTGCATCTAAGTCATTAAGCACATCTGAAAGTAATAGTGTATCAAGCTCAACAAGCACAAGTTTAGTGAATTCACAAAGTGTATCATCAAGCATGTCAGGTTCAGTTAGTAAATCAACATCATTAAGCGATTCTATTTCGAACTCTAGCAGTACTGAAAAATCCGAAAGTCTATCAACAAGTACATCTGATTCATTGCGTACATCAACATCTTTAAGTGATTCAGTAAGCATGAGTACATCAGGAAGCTTGTTTAAGTCACAAAGCTTATCAACAAGTACATCCGATTCGGCTAGTACTTCACAATCGGTAAGTGATAGTACATCAAATTCAATTAGTACGTCAGAATCATTGAGTGAGTCAGTTAGTACATCAGAATCTATAAGTATTTCTAATAGCATTTCGAATTCAGTGAGTGCATCAACAAGCAAATCGGAATCACAAAGTACATCAATATCATTAAGTACAAGCGATTCTAAATCGATGAGTACATCAGAATCATTAAGCGATTCAACGAGCACAAGTGATTCGGTATCTGGATCATTAAGTGTAGCAGGGTCACAAAGTGTCTCAACAAGCACATCAGACTCAATGAGCACGTCTGAAATGATAAGCGATTCTATGAGTACAAGTGGATCATTAGCTGCATCAGACAGTAAATCAATGTCTGTAAGTAGTTCGATGAGCACTTCTCAGTCAGTTAGTACATCAGAATCATTAAGTGATTCGATAAGTACATCGGATTCTGACAGTAAGTCATTATCATTAAGTACTAGTCAATCAGGTTCAACAAGTACATCAACGTCGACAAGTGCTTCAGTACGTATGTCGGAATCACAAAGTATGTCTGGTTCAATGAGTGCAAGTCAATCCGATTCAACGAGCATATCAACGTCGTTTAGTGATTCAACAAGTGATAGCAAATCAGCATCAACGGCCTCAAGTGAATCAGTATCACAAAGTGTCTCAACAAGTACATCTGGTTCGGTGAGTACTTCGACATCGCTAAGTACTAGTAGTTCAGAACGCACATCAACATCATTGAGTGCTTCGACAAGTTTAAGCACATCAGAGTCTGGTTCAACGAGCGACTCAACGTCGACGAGCGATTCTATCAGTGAAGCGATATCTGGTTCAGAGAGTACGTCTATATCATTAAGTGAATCAACGAGTACCAGTGATTCAGAATCACAAAGTGCATCTGCTTTTTTAAGTGAATCATTGAGTGAAAGCACATCCGAATCAACATCAGAGTCATTAAGTGGCTCAACAAGCGATAGTATGTCTTTATCGGATAGTAATTCTGAATCTGGTAGCACATCAACATCATTAAGTAATTCAACAAGTGGTAGTACGTCCATTTCAACATCAACAAGTAATAGTGCATCAACGTCAACGTTTAAGAGCGAGAGTGTCTCAACATCATTGAGCACATCAACGAGTACAAGTGTGTCAAATTCAACAAGCGCATCGACATCATTAAGTGATTCAGCAAGTGGTAGCAAGTCCAATTCACTAAGTGCATCAATGTCGACAAGTGATTCAATCAGTACAAGAAAATCAGAGTCATTAAGTGCATCGACATCATTAAGCGGTTCAACGAGTGAGAGTGAATCCGGCTCAACATCATCAAGTGAAAGTAAATCT
>NZ_JACVZO010000030.1:11654-34164 GCF_017151845.1 Staphylococcus sp. EG-SA-17 | reverse complement strand
ATGCGACTGATGAAGAAAAACAAGTTGCTTTAAATCAATTAGCGAATAATGAAAAACGTGCATTACAAAACATCGATCAAGCAATAGCGAATAATGATGTGAAACGTGTTGAATCAAATGGTATTGCTACGTTAAAAGGCGTAGAACCGCACATTGTGGTTAAACCTGAAGCTCAACAAGCCATAAAAGCGAGCGCAGATAATCAAGTAGAATCTATAAAAGATACACCACATGCTACGACTGATGAATTAGATGAAGCAAACCAACAAATAAACGACACACTTAAACAAGGTCAACAAGATATAGACAATACAACACAAGATGTAGCTGTAAATGATGTTAGAAATCAAACGATTAAGGCAATCGAACAAATTAAACCGAAAGTTAGACGCAAACGTGCAGCGTTGGATAACATTGATGAAAGTAATAATAACCAACTCGATGCAATCCGAAATACGCTAGATACTACGCAAGATGAACGAAATATTGCTATTGCTGAGTTAAATAAAATTGTAAATACTATCAAAAATGACATTGCGCAAAACAAAACGAATGCAGAAGTGGATCAAACTGAGGCGGATGGTAACAATAACATCAAAGTGATTTTACCTAAAGTTCAAGTTAAACCAGCAGCGCGTCATTCTGTTAGCGCAAAAGCTGAAGCTCAAAATGCACTTATTGATCAAAGTGATTTATCTACCGAAGAAGAAAGATTAGCTGCTAAACATTTAGTAGATCAAGCACTTAATCAGGCTATTGATCAGATTAATCATGCTGATAAGACTGCACAAGTTAATCAAAATAGTATCGATGCTCAAAAGATAATTTCACAAATTAAACCAGCGACAACAGTTAAAACAACAGCACTACAACAAATTCAAAATATCGCTACAAATAAAATAAATTTAATTAAAGCAAATAATGAAGCGACAGATGAAGAACAAAATGCTGCAATAGCACAAGTAGAACAAGCATTAATAAAAGCGAAACAACAAATTGCAAGTGCAGTGACGAATGCTGATGTAGCATATCTATTGCATGATGGTAAAAATGAAATTCGTGAAATTGAACCTGTTATTAATAGAAAATCAACTGCGCGAGAACAATTAACAACATTGCTCAATGATAAAAAACAAGCAATTGAAGCGAATGTTCAAGCAACGGTAGAAGAAAGAAATAGTATTTTAGCGCAGTTACAAAACATTTATGACACTGCTATTGGACAAATTGATCAAGATCGTAGCAATGCACAAGTTGATAAAACAGCATCATTAAATCTATAAACAATACATGATTTAGATGTACATCCTATTAAAAAGCCAGATGCTGAAAAAACGATTAATGATGATCTTGCACGTGTTACACATTTAGTGCAAAATTATCGAAAAGTAAGTGATCGTAATAAGGCTGATGCATTAAAAGCTATAACTGCATTAAAATTACAAATGGATGAAGAATTAAAAATAGCACGCACTAATGCTGATGTTGATGCAGTTTTAAAACGATTTAAAGTTGCATTAGGCGATATAGAAGCAGTAATTACTGAAAAAGAAAATAGCTTACTGCGCATTGATAACATTGCTCAACAAACATATGCGAAATTCAAATCAATCGCAACACCAGAACAATTAGCTAAAGTAAAAGCATTAATTGATCAATATGTTGCAGATGGCAATAGAATGATTGATGAAGATGCGACATTAAATGACATCAAACAACATACGCAATTCATTGTTGATGAAATTTTAGCAATTAAATTGCCAGCTGAAGTGACGAATGTATCACCAAAAGTGGGGCAACCTGCTCCAAAAGTTTGTACGCCTATTAAAAAAGAAGATAAACAAGAAGTGCACAAAGTTGAAAAAGAACTTCCAAATACTGGTTCTGAAGAAATGGATTTACCATTAAAAGAATTAGCGCTAATTACAGGCGCAGCATTATTAGCTAGAAGACGTACTAAAAATGAAAAAGAATCATAATTAACGAAATGACCTTAATATAACGACACTTTTTAGTGACTCAGTTATATTAGGGTCATTTTTAATTAAATGAAAAAGTTGATCTATTAAAGAGAATCGAACCAAATTTTATACTATTATTCCATTGATGCATGTGCGTAATGACCGGCATATAATCCAGCGACATGTCCTGTTACGAGTGCACTTGTAATATTATAACCACCAGTATAACCATGTATATCTAATACTTCACCACATAAAAATAATCCCGGAACTAATTTAGACATCATTGTTTTAGGTTGAATTTCTTTAAGTGACACACCACCACCTGTGACAAATGCCTTATCTATAGGTAATGTCCCGTTTACCTTAAATACAAACCCTTTAAACATATTTACTAAGTCGTTCAATTGTTGATTTGATAAGTGATGTGATGTGGTATTTTCATCGATTCCAGCTTGTTCCAGCATGAACAGTAAGTAGCGCTCTTCAATTAGTCCATGCAAGCTGTTTTTAATGATTTTATCTGGTGTGTCCGATAATAATGATGTGATGTGTTGTTTTAATTGTTCATGGTTTAATTCAGGAAATGCATCGATTGCCATAGAAATATGCTGTGTCTTTTGATTTTTTTGTTCTTTATAAACAAACTGACTACATCTTAATGCAGCTGGACCACTGATACCAAAATGAGTGAATAACATATCCATTTGATGACTAATGCGTTTTTTAGCATTTTTCTTAAGTACTGACAATTCAACATCTTTTAAACTTAAACCTTTTAGACGATTGGATTTGATGAAAGGTTCAGCTGATGTAATTGGAACTTCGGTCGGGAATAACTCCGTAATGGTATGACCTAAATCTTGTGCGAACTTATAACCATCACCAGTTGAACCTGTTTGAGGGACACTTGTTCCACCTGTAGCAATCACTAGCGAATGGCTTTCATAACTATTATTTTGAGTATGTACAGTGAAAGTTTGATCTTCTTTTACTTCGATTCTACTAACAGCTTCTTCTTCTTTAATCGTTACATGTTGGCGTTCGATAGTTGTCACTAATGTATCAACTACGTCTTGTGCTTTGTTGGAGACTGGAAACATACGCCCGTGATCTTCTTCTTTTAATTTAACACCCCTAGACTCAAAAAAATCTATGATGGATTCATTATCAAAAATTGAAAAGGGACTATATAAAAATTTTCCATTTCCAGGAATGTTCTTAATAATTTCAGCATATGGTAATCGATTAGTTACGTTACATCTACCGCCACCAGATATTTTGAGTTTACGACCTAGACCTTTCTTTTTTTCAATGAGTAACACATTGCTACTTTGTTCGCTTGCAGCTACTGCCGCCATTAAGCCGCTAGGTCCGCCTCCGATAATAATTGTTTGATACATATACGCTTCCTCCAAATTTGTTACTGGACATTCAATTGCTATTTTATAGTACTTTTTTAAACTTTGCTATATCTCTTGTGTTATGAGATGACAATTATGTTGAATATATTTATAATGTGAACTTCATAAAAATGAAGATGTATGTGTATGATAAGAATGATTTTTCTACTGTTATGCGATGTTCATCTCAAATAGTAGTATAATGTTCATATGAAATTTTGTAATATTCTAATCAAAATCGAGTATTCAATGACAATGCGTTGATAATTTTGTTATGATAATTCATTGAATATACGACAATGAAATAAAGTTTTGTGATATATTCATAATAATGAAAAATGATTTTACAGAGAAATAGCTTTTAGTTTACAAAACTTTAATAAACATGAGATAGGGAGATTCGTAATGAGTGAAAGTAAAGAAATGGTGCGTGGAACCTTTTTAATTACCATTAGTATATTAATTACCAAGGTATTGGGCGTACTTTTTATCATTCCATTCAACTATTTAATTGGTGGACAAGAAAATATGGCGCCGTTCACATACGCTTATGCACCATATAATATTGCAATTGCAGTTGCGACAGCAGGTGTACCTTTAGCAGCTTCGAAATATGTTGCGAAATATAATGCTATTGGGGCATATAAAGTCAGTCAGAAATTTTATAAATCGAGTTTTATTGTAATGAGTATTACCGGTGTTTTAGGTTTCTTGGTACTGTATTTCCTAGCACCTTATATTTCTGAATTAACATTAGCTAGAAACGTACATGATAAAAACGGTTGGTCAGTCGATGATATTACTTGGATTATAAGAATCATTAGTATGGTTGTTATCTTTATTCCTGTATTAGCGACATGGAGAGGTATATTCCAAGGTTATAAATCTATGGGGCCAACAGCAGTGTCAGAAGTAACTGAGCAAATTGCACGCGTGATTTTCATATTAATCGGAAGTTATTTAGTACTAAATGTCTTTGATGGCTCTATTTTATTAGCCAATGGTATTGCTACTTTTGCAGCAGCAGTTGGTGCGATTATTGGTATATTCACACTCTGGTATTACTGGAGAAAGCGTAAGCATAATATTGATCGTATGGTCGAATCTGATTACACAGATATAGATGTGTCATATGGCAAGATGTATAAAGAAATCATTGCTTATAGTATTCCATTCGTTATTGTTAGTTTGAATTATCCATTATTTAACTTAGTAGATCAATTTACACATAACGGTGCTTTATCTTTAGTTGGTATACCTTCACAGTTACAAGATATATTCTTTAATATGCTAAATATGTCAACTAATAAAATTGTTATGATTCCAACATCATTAAGTGCTGGTTTTGCGGTGAGTTTAATTCCTTATATTACAAAAACATTTGCAGAAGGTCGCTTACATGAAATGCATCATCAAATTAGAACGTCAATTGGAGTATTAATGTTTATAACTGTTCCAGCTAGTATTGGAATTATGGCCTTGGCGCAACCATTATTCACAGTTTTCTATGGTTACGATCCAATTGTTTTAGGTCATGACCCTAACCATGATGGCAGTCGATTATTATTCTATTATGCGCCTGTAGCAATACTAATTTCACTATTAAGTGTAACGGCGTCAATGTTACAAGGTATAGATAAACAGAAATTAACAGTTTATGTTATTTTAGCTTCTGTAGTTATCAAGTTAGCGTTAAACTATCCATTAATTATGTTATTCCATACACCTGGTGCAATTTTAAGTACTAGTATCGCATTATTATTTGCAATTGGATGTAATTTCTATATTCTTAAAAAATATGCGAAGTTTAAATTCAGCTATAGTTGGATTCATTTTGCAAAAATATTCTTGTATTCATTTATTATGATGCTAGGTGTAGAATTAGTATTCTTCCTTGCAAATCTATTCTTAGAACCTACTAAACTTGGTTACTTAATCATTATTATTTTAGGTGTTACAGTAGGTATTCTAATTTACGGTACAATCACTATTAAAACGCGTCTTGCGGACGAATTCTTAGGTGAAATTCCTGAAAAATTAAGACGTAGAGTTAGGTTTTTACGATGAGAATAGATAAATTTTTAGCAAATATGGGCGTCGGTACACGTAATGAGGTCAAACAGTTACTTAAAAAAGGCTTTGTAAATGTCAACGAACAAGTAATTAAATCAGCAAAAACACATATAGAACCAGAAAACGATAAGATATCAGTTCGTGGAGAATTAATAGAATACGTTGAAAACGTCTATATTATGTTAAATAAGCCAAAAGGTTATATATCGGCAACTGAAGATCATCATTCAAAAACCGTTATTGATTTAATACCTGAATACCAACATCTAAATATTTTTCCGGTTGGTCGTCTTGATAAAGATACAGAAGGGCTATTATTGATAACGAATGATGGTGATTTTAATCATGAATTAATGAGTCCAAACAAACATGTTTCTAAAAAATATGAAGTTATTTCAGCAAATCCTATCACTGAAGACGACATTCAAGCTTTTAAAGAGGGTATAACACTGTCTGATGGCAAGGTTAAGCCTGCAATTTTAACTTATATTGATAATCAAACGTCACACGTAACAATTTATGAAGGAAAATATCATCAAGTTAAACGAATGTTTCATAGCATTCAAAATGAGGTATTACATTTAAGACGTATCAAAATTGCTGATTTAGAATTGGACAGCAATCTAGATTCAGGAGAATATCGTTTATTAACTGAAAATGATTTTGACAAATTAAATTATAAATAAAAGGGAGACGATTGATATGGCAAAAGGTAATTTATTTAAAGCGATTTTAGGTATAGGTGGCGCTGTAGCAGCTGTACTTGTTACACGTAAAGATAGTCGTGACAAGCTGAAAGCAGAATATAATAAATATAAACAAGATCCTCAAAGCTATAAAGATAATGCTAAGGATAAAGCGACGCAATTAGGAACAATTGCTAATGAAACAATTAAAGAAGTAAAAACAAATCCGAAAGAATATGCTAATAGATTAAAAAATAATCCAAAAGCATTTTTCGAAGAAGAAAAATCAAAATTTACCGAATATGACAATAAGACTGACGAAAGTATTGAAAAAGGTAAATTTGATGATGAAGGTGGCGTAGCACCAAATAATAATTTACGTATCGTCACTGAAGAAGACTTAAAAAAGAATAAAAATGCATTATCTGATAAAGAATAAGGCATACAATTAATAAGTTGGTATTGAACTGGCATATTAAATATATAAATTAAAAAAGGAACAAAGCAGCTATTAATGATTTGTGTCATATCGATAGCATCGTTTTGTTCCTTTTTATTATTTTCTGACATCTTATTGTAGTTTTTATATCATTTCATGTAAAATAGAATTTAACTTATAGAAAAAAGGAAGTCGATTTCGAATGTGGAAAGAAAAAGTTCAACAATACGAAGATCAAATCATTAATGACTTAAAAGGATTATTAGCAATTGAAAGTGTGAGAGATGATGCGAAAGCATCAGAAGACGCACCAGTTGGTCCAGGTCCTCGTAAGGCATTAGACTACATGTATGAAATTGCACATAGAGATGGATTTACAACACATGATGTGGATCATATTGCAGGAAGAATTGAGGCAGGTAAAGGAAATGACGTATTAGGTATCTTATGTCATGTTGACGTTGTTCCTGCTGGTGATGGATGGGATAGTAATCCGTTTGAGCCGGTTGTAACAGAAGATGCTATCATAGCTAGAGGTACACTTGATGACAAAGGTCCAACAATTGCTGCTTATTATGCAATTAAGATATTAGAAGATATGAATGTGGATTGGAAGAAACGTATTCATATGATTATTGGTACGGATGAAGAATCTGATTGGAAATGTACGGATCGCTATTTTAAAACAGAAGAAATGCCAACATTAGGTTTTGCACCAGATGCAGAATTTCCGTGTATTCATGGTGAAAAAGGCATTACAACATTTGATTTAGTTCAAAATAAACTTACTGAAGATCAAGATGAACCTGATTATGAATTAATAACTTTCAAATCTGGTGAACGTTACAACATGGTACCTGATCATGCAGAAGCAAGAGTGCTTGTTAAAGAAAATATGACAGATGTTATTCAAGACTTTGAGTACTTTTTAGAACAAAATCATTTACAAGGTGATAGTACTGTTGATAGTGGCATTCTAGTTTTAACAGTTGAAGGTAAAGCGGTTCATGGTATGGATCCATCTATCGGTGTGAATGCGGGTCTTTACTTACTAAAATTCTTAGCATCATTAAATCTTGATAATAATGCACAAGCGTTTGTAGCATTTAGTAATCGCTACTTATTTAATTCAGATTTTGGTGAAAAGATGGGAATGAAATTCCATACAGATGTCATGGGTGATGTGACAACTAACATTGGTGTTATTACATATGATAATGAAAATGCAGGTCTTTTCGGTATCAATTTAAGATATCCCGAAGGATTTGAATTTGAAAAAGCTATGGATCGTTTTGCAAATGAGATTCAACAATATGGCTTTGAAGTGAAATTAGGTAAAGTCCAACCACCACATTATGTTGATAAAAATGATCCTTTTGTACAAAAGTTAGTTACTGCATATAGAAATCAAACAAATGATATGACTGAACCTTATACTATAGGTGGCGGTACTTATGCGAGAAACTTAGACAAGGGTGTAGCATTTGGCGCAATGTTTAGTGATTCTGAAGATTTAATGCATCAAAAAAATGAATATATCACTAAAAAACAGTTATTTAATGCAACTAGTATTTATTTAGAAGCAATTTATTCATTATGTGTGGAGGAATAATATATGGAAAAAATTTTTTTAAATGGTGAGTTTGTAAGTCCAAGTGAAGCAAAGGTTTCATACAACGACAGAGGATACGTATTTGGCGATGGTATTTATGAATACATTCGAGTATATAATGGTAAGTTATTTACAGTAACAGAACATTATGAAAGATTTTTACGTAGTGCCAATGAGATTGGTTTAGATTTAAATTATTCTGTAGAAGAATTAATTGAACTATCTCGTAAATTAGTTGATATGAATCAAATTGAAACTGGGGCAATTTATATTCAAGCAACGCGTGGTGTAGCTGAAAGAAATCATAGCTTCCCGACACCTGAAGTAGAACCAGCAATTGTTGCTTATACAAAGAGTTATGATCGTCCTTATGATCATTTAGAAAATGGTGTGAATGGTGTTACCGTTGAAGATATCCGTTGGTTACGTTGCGATATTAAAAGCTTAAATTTATTAGGTAATGTTTTAGCGAAAGAATATGCTGTGAAATATAATGCAGTTGAAGCAATCCAACATCGAGGCGAAACTGTCACTGAAGGATCTTCAAGTAATGCTTATGCAATTAAAGACGGTGTGATTTATACACATCCGATTAACAACTATATTCTTAATGGTATTACACGAATTGTAATTAAAAAAATTGCCGAAGACTATAACATCCCATTTAAAGAAGAAACGTTTACTGTAGATTTCTTGAGAAATGCAGATGAAGTTATTGTTTCAAGTACTTCAGCTGAGGTTACACCTGTTATTAAATTAGATGGTGAACCAGTTAATGATGGTAAAGTTGGCCCAATTACACGTCAACTACAAGAAGGATTTGAAAAGTATATAGAGTCACACAGTATTTAAAATTCTTTCATCATATTTTTAGATTAAATTACTTAAATTTATCAACTTTCGTAAGTGAATTATGTTATAATTTAAAACGAAGCTTAAAAGTGTTGTTTAGAAAACACATATTAGTAAAAAGTGCCATTTTGTTTCTCATTTTCAGTTGAAATATAATGATAAAAATTATAAAATTTTCTATGAGTTACAAATATGATGTGCATCATATTTTACTAAGTACGTAAATGTTACAGTTCATAAATTTATGCTAACCATGAAAATGGGATAGCAATTATTTTGAAAACTAGAGTTTATCGCCTACAAAAGTTACAAAAACATGTAGTTTTAGACACGGTAACATTTTATGTCAAGTAAGTGACTATAGAATGTATGGTGTCAATGAAAGACAATACGATTTAAATTTAGTCGTGTAATGTAGGCATTGGTTGAGGATTTAAAATAATTATCTGGTCATAAAATTTGTACCAGTATGGTGTTATAAATTAGAATATATGGCTCTTGAAAAACCTATTTCTAGAGCCATTTTCTAATTGAAAGTGAGGTGGACGAGTTGGAGCAGTTTTATCAATTAGGGTGGACACTTGATTCAGCAGGTGGTGCATCTGGTGAAGCATATATGGCTGAACAAGATGGACAAAAGTTGTTTTTAAAACGAAATTCAAATCCATTTATTGCGGCATTATCAGCAGAAGGTATTGTGCCCAAATTAGTATGGACGAAGCGCATAGAAACAGGCGAGGTTGTTACAGCACAACATTGGAAAAATGGCCGTGAACTATCTTCAAACGAAATGAAGCAAACAAGAGTTGCACATTTATTAAAGAAGATACACAATTCTAGACCTTTATTAAGTATGTTAAAGCGTATGGAAATGGAACCTATTACTCCTGAGATTATGCTTAATAAAATTAATGCCTCTTTATCAAGAGAAGTTTTAACACATCATATTGTGAGAAAATCATTAACCTATTTAGAAGAGCATATACCGAGTTTAGATTCACGTTTTTTCACTGTTGTACATGGCGATGTGAATCATAATAATTGGTTATTATCTGATCGAGATGAACTATTTTTAGTCGATTGGGAAGGTGCAATGATCGCAGACCCGGCAATTGATATCGGAATGCTGCTTTACAACTATGTTCCACAACAACAATGGTCTGAATGGCTTGAAACATATGGTGTTCAAGAGAGCTTGAATTTAAATAAACGTATGAAATGGTATACGGTAATTCAATCTATAGGTCTTGTGCAATGGTATGAAGAGCAAAAAAGATATAAGGATATGAACACTTGGCTTAAATTCCTAAATGAAGTTATGAATAGTAACATGTTTATTTAAGAGGAGAATAAAATATGAGAGTTCGATACAAACCATGGGCTGAAGATTATTTAAAAGATCATCCTGAATTGGTTGACATGGACGGTCAACATGCAGGGAAAATGACTGAATGGTTTGATAAAACGCAACCGATACACATTGAAATTGGTTCGGGTATGGGGCAGTTTATTACAACATTAGCTGCTCAAAATCCTCATATTAACTATATTTCAATGGAACGTGAGAAAAGTATCGTTTATAAAGTATTGGATAAAGTTAAAGAGATGAGTTTAACAAATTTAAAGATTATTTGTAATGATGCCATTGAATTAAATGAATATTTTAAAGACGGCGAAGTTTCGCGTATTTATTTGAACTTTTCAGATCCATGGCCAAAAAATCGTCATGCAAAACGACGTTTAACGTATCATACGTTTTTAGCGTTGTATCAACAAATCTTAAATGATGAAGGAGATTTACATTTTAAAACTGATAACAGAGGACTATTTGCCTACAGTTTAGAAAGTATGTCTCAATTTGGAATGTATTTTACAAAAATAAATCTAAATTTACATCAAGAAGACGATGGCAGTAATATTCTAACAGAATATGAAAAGAAATTTTCGAATAAAGGGTCACGTATTTATCGTATGGAAGCGAAATTCCATTCACAAAAATAAAGCACTTATGAGGGTATGTACACATACAATCATAAGTGTTTTTTCGTACTATAATGGTTCTATAGTAAAATGGTTCTATAATAAATCGGACTGATAGAAAAAGTATTTTACTTTTCATCTGTCCGATTTTTTGATTTTGAATATAAAAAAGCGCAATTGCCTCTGTAATTTAAAGTGACCAAACCTAAACTAAAGGAGACAATTGCGCCTATGAACAATGTTATACTAAATACCTTTGATTTAAAAGAATAAAGCTTGCATTTTACTTGGAAATTTTAATTATTAATTTAAAATTACAGTCCGATGGTTATGATGTATTTACATATAATATGATTGCATTAATCTTTATAAGTAGTTGGAAGTGTATTAGTGTGGGGCGTTTCGTTTTTGTTCGCATTTATGAATAGTGATATGATGTAATAAACACATGCTAATTGTAATAACGAATACAGAAAGAATAGGTGATGTTATGAAGATCGGGGATATATCTATTCATTATCTAAATGGTGGCAATACAAAAATGGATGGCGGTGCAATGTTTGGTGTTGTTCCGAAGCCGTTGTGGTCAAAGCAATACAATGCAAATGAACGAAATCAAATCAATTTACCGACACATCCAATTTTGATTCAAACGGCTCAATATAATTTGATTATAGATGCGGGTATTGGTAATGGTAAATTATCTGAAAAGCAATTACGTAATTTTGGAGTAGATGAAGAAAGTCATATAATTGCTGATTTGGCAAATTATAATTTAACGCCAAAGGATATTGATTATGTGCTAATGACACATATGCATTTTGATCATGCTGCCGGTTTGACTGATCAAGCGGGACATGCAATTTTTGAAAATGCGATTCATGTTGTGCAACAAGATGAGTGGCATGAGTTTATTGCACCTAATATAAGAAGTAAATCAACTTACTGGGATAAGAATAAAGGCGATTATAGTAACAAGTTGATTTTATTCGAAAAACATTTTGAACCGGTTCCGGGTATCAAGATGCAACATAGTGGAGGTCATAGCTTTGGCCACACGATTATTACGATTGAAAGTCAAGGAGATAAAGCAGTTCATATGGGTGATATATTCCCAACTACTGCACATAAAAATCCTCTATGGGTAACGGCATATGATGATTATCCTATGCAATCGATTCGTGAAAAAGAACGCATGATACCATATTTTATTCAGCAACAATATTGGTTCTTGTTTTATCATGATGAAAACTACTTTGCTGTAAAATACAGCGATGATGGTGAAAACATAGATGCATATATTTTACGTGAAACATTAGTTGATAATAACTAAAATAAAGATGTATTACTAAACAAATTTTCAAAAATAAAAAAATGAGCCACATCCAATCTTACTAATTAGGGTGTGGCTCATTTTTAAGTTTTACGATCCAAATCAAATATGGATAAAATTCGTATTAACGCTCTACAATGTTAATGACTTCACCAGTATATGCATCTGCATAAAAATCATAATGAATATTTTGACCATTTTTAATAGTTGTAATTCCACCTTGATAAACTAAACGGTATTTATCAGTTTCAGGATGAACGAATGGTTCATAAACGATATATGAGCCTTTGACATTCATAAAATATGATTTTACTTCATTAAGTACTTTAACGGGATTATAGCGTTTACGATTAATAAATTGGATGATTGAAATGGTAGAAATAATTACAATGGCTACTGCAATTATTGTTGGAATTATATATTTCAGTTTAGTCATCATTTAAGCTCCCTTGATTTCAAATTCATATCATTAGTTTACCATATTGAAGATGATATAATAACTTATAAGGAGTGAGAACTTTTATGAACATAAATAAAAAAGTAACATTACAACGAATTCAAACTTTAACTGAGCTTCATGGGGCACCAGGTTTTGAAGAAGAAGTAAAAAATTATATGACTCAGCAAATGGCGCCGTACGTAGATGAATTTATTGAAAATCGTATGGGTGGATTTTTTGGTGTGAAAAAATCTAAAAATCCAAATGCAAAACGTGTAATGATTGCAGCACATATGGATGAAATCGGATTTATGATTACAAATATCACTAAAAATGGAATGATTCAATTCACAAATTTAGGTGGTGTTGCAAATGATATTTGGCAAGGACAACGCTTAGTAATTAAAAATAGAAATGGCGATAAAATTATCGGTGTTGTTTCTAATATACCTAAACATTTTCGTACTGGTAGTGAAGGTGCACCGGAAATTAAAGATTTAACATTAGATATAGGTGCTCAAAATGAAGATGAGGTGCGTGAGCGCGGAATAGATATAGGAGATACAATTGTACCTCACACGCCATTCACACAGTTATCTGAACATCGATATAGTGCTAAAGCATGGGATAATCGTTATGGTTGTGTCTTGGCAATTGAAATACTAGAATTATTAAAAGATATAGAATTAGATGTAGACTTGTATGTTGGCGCAAATGTTCAAGAAGAGGTTGGATTACGAGGTGCGAAAGCATCTGCAGAGATGATAGACCCAGACGTTGCATTTGTAGTCGATTGTTCACCTGCCAATGACGTTAAAGGAAACCAACCATTATCTGGTGAACTTGGTAAAGGGACGTTAATTCGCATAAAAGACGGTACAATGATTTTAAAGCCTGTATTTAGAGATTATTTATTAAAGTTAGTAGAAGCACATGACATTGAACATCAATACTATATGTCACCAGGTGGAACAGATGGTGGAGAAATTCATAAAGCTAATATTGGTATTCCGACTGCAGTTATTGGTGTATGTGCACGATATATTCATAGTACAGACTCAGTATTTGATATAAGAGACTATTTTGCAGCTAGATCTTTACTTTCAGAAGCCATTTGTAATTTAGATAATAATCAAATAGAAACATTACAATATAAATAATCGGGTAATAACAACTATTATCTCTAAATAGTTATATATAATCATTAATTAAGGAGACATAAAAATGAAACAACTTGAATCAGAACAACAATTTGAATCTTTAAAACAAGGTGCTACAGTGTTTGAATTCACTGCAGGCTGGTGTCCAGATTGTAGAGTGATAGAACCAGATTTACCGGAATTAGAAGCGAGATATCCTATGTTTGACTTCGTATCAGTAGACCGTGACAAATTTATGGATATTTGTATTGAAAATGGTATTATGGGGATTCCAAGTTTTCTAGTATATAAAAATGGTGAACTGCTTGGAAGTTATATTGGAAAAGAACGAAAATCAATTGAACAGATAGATGCATTTTTAGCTCAATACGTGTAATTTAGACTAGAGAAAAACGGGGTAATACTCGTTTTTCTCTGTTACTATGTGTTGATTTATTGTAAACTATTATAAGGTGCGAAATTAGGAGTGTTACATATGAATACCTTTCAAATGAGAGATAAATTAAAGGAACGTTTAAGCCATTTAGACGTTGATTTTAAATTTAATCGTGAAGAAGAAACTTTGCGTATTTATCGAACAGATAATAACAAAGGTATCACGATTAAACTTAACGCTATAGTCGCAAAATATGAAGATAAAAAAGAAAAAATTGTAGATGAAATTGTTTATTACGTTGATGAAGCTATTGCACAAATGGCAGATAAAACCCTTGAGAGTATATCATCTAGTCAAATTATGCCTGTCATTAGAGCGACTAGCTTTGATAAAAAAACTAAACAAGGTGTTCCTTTTATCTATGATGAGCATACTGCAGAAACAGCAGTTTATTATGCAGTCGATTTAGGGAAATCATATCGTCTAATTGACGAAAGCATGTTAGAGGATTTGAAGTTAACTGAACAACAAATAAGAGAAATGTCTCTGTTTAATGTTAGAAAATTGTCAAATTCATATACGACTGATGAAGTAAAAGGTAATATTTTTTATTTTATTAACTCAAATGACGGGTATGATGCAAGTAGGATACTAAATACTGCATTTTTAAATGAAATTGAGGCACAATGTCAAGGCGAAATGCTCGTAGCAGTGCCACACCAAGATGTGTTAATTATTGCAGATATACGCAATAAAACAGGATATGATGTGATGGCACATTTAACAATGGAATTTTTCACTAAAGGTCTAGTTCCAATTACATCATTATCCTTTGGATATAAACAGGGTCATCTTGAACCGATATTTATTTTAGGTAAAAATAATAAACAAAAAAGAGATCCAAACGTGATTCAGCGTTTAGAAGCAAATCGTCGTAAATTTAATAAAGATAAATAGAAATAATTGGATAAGGAGTTTTGTCATAATGAATTTATTTTACAATCCTAAATATGTAGGAGATGTCGCATTTTTACAAATTGAACCAGTTGAAGGTGAATTAAACTACAATAAAAAAGGTAATGTTGTTGAAATTACTAATGAAGGTAATGTTGTAGGTTATAATATTTTTGAAATTTCAAAAGATATAACAATTGAAGAAAAAGGTCATATTAAATTAACTGATGAACTTGTAAATGTATTCCAAAAGCGTATTTCAGAAGCTGGTTTTGATTATAAATTAAATGCTGATCTATCACCGAAATTTGTAGTTGGCTACGTTGAAACTAAAGACAAACATCCTGATGCAGATAAATTAAGTGTACTAAATGTAAACGTTGGAAATGACACATTACAAATTGTATGTGGCGCGCCTAACGTTGAAGCTGGACAGAAAGTTGTTGTTGCTAAAGTAGGTGCAGTGATGCCTAGCGGTATGGTAATTAAAGATGCTGAATTACGTGGTGTTGCCTCAAGCGGTATGATTTGTTCAATGAAAGAATTGAATTTACCTAATGCACCTGAAGAAAAAGGTATTATGGTATTAAATGACAGCTATGAAATTGGACAAGCATTTTTTGAATAATTAAGGAAGGTAGTGAAAATATGAGCTGGTTTGATAAATTATTCGGCGAAGATAATGATTCAAATGATGACTTGATTCATAGAAAGAAAAAAAGACGTCAAGAATCACAAAATATAGATAACGATCATGACTCATTACTGCCTCAAAATAATGATATTTATAGTCGTCCGAGGGGAAAATTCCGTTTTCCTATGAGCGTAGCTTATGAAAATGAAAATGTTGAACAATCTGCAGATACTATTTCAGATGAAAAAGAACAATACCATCGAGACTATCGCAAACAAAGCCACGATTCTCGTTCACAAAAACGACATCGCCGTAGAAGAAATCAAACAACTGAAGAACAAAATTATAGTGAACAACGTGGGAATTCTAAAATATCACAGCAAAGTATAAAATATAAAGATCATTCACATTACCATACGAATAAGCCAGGTACATATGTTTCTGCAATTAATGGTATTGAGAAGGAAACGCACAAGTCAAAAACACATAATATGTATTCTAATAATACAAATCATCGTGCTAAAGATTCAACTCCAGATTATCACAAAGAAAGTTTCAAGACTTCAGAGGTACCATCAGCTATTTTTGGCACAATGAAACCTAAAAAGTTAGAAAATGGTCGTATCCCTGTAAGTAAACCTTCAGAAAAAGTTGAGTCAGATAAACAAAAATATGATAAATATGTAGCTAAGACGCAAACGTCTCAAAATAAACAATTAGAACAAGAAAAACAAAATGATAGTGTTGTCAAACAAGGAACTGCATCTAAATCATCTGATGAAAATGTATCATCAACAACAAAATCAATGCCTAATTATTCAAAAGTTGATAATACTATCAAAATTGAAAATATTTATGCTTCACAAATTGTTGAAGAAATTAGACGTGAACGAGAACGTAAAGTGCTTCAAAAGCGTCGATTTAAAAAAGCGTTGCAACAAAAGCGTGAAGAACATAAAAACGAAGAGCAAGATGCAATACAACGTGCAATTGATGAAATGTATGCTAAACAAGCGGAACGCTATGTTGGTGATAGTTCATTAAATGATGATAGTGACTTAATAGATAATAGTACAGATGCTAGTCAGCTTCATACAAATGGCATAGAGAATGAAACTGTATCAAATGATGAAAATAAACAAGCGTCAATACAAAATGAAGACACTAATGACACTCATGTAGATGAAAGTCCATACAATTATGAGGAAGTTAGTTTGAATCAAGTATCGACAACAAAACAATTGTCAGATGATGAAGTTACGGTTTCGAATGTAACGTCTCAACATCAATCAGCACTACAACATAACGTTGAAGTAAATGATAAAGATGAACTAAAAAATCAATCCAGATTAATTGCTGATTCAGAAGAAGATGGAGCAACGAATAAAGAAGAATATTCAGGAAGTCAAATCGATGATGCAGAATTTTATGAATTAAATGATACAGAAGCAGATGAGGATACTACTTCAAATATCGAAGATAATACCAATAGAAACGCGTCTGAAATGCATGTAGACGCTCCTAAAACGCAAGAGCACGCAGTAACTGAATCTCAAGTTAATAATATCGATAAAACGGTTGATAATGAAATTGAATTAGCACCGCGTCATAAAAAAGATGACCAAACAAACTTAAGTGTCAACTCATTGAAAACGAATGATGTGAATGATGGTCATGTTGTGGAAGATTCAAGCATGAATGAAATAGAAAAGCATAACGCAGAAATTACAGAAAATGTGCAAAACGAAGCAGCTGAAAGTGAACAAAATGTCGAAGAGAAAACTATTGAAAACGTAAATCCAAAGAAACAGACTGAAAAGGTTTCAACTTTAAGTAAAAGACCATTTAATGTTGTCATGACGCCATCTGATAAAAAGCGTATGATGGATCGTAAAAAGCATTCAAAAGTCAATGTGTCTGAATTAAAGCCTGTACAAAGTAAACAAGCTGTGAGTGAAAGCAAGCCTGCGAGTCAAGCCGCACCATCATCAAGCTCTGATTCACAAGAGTCAAACACAAATGCATATAAAACAAATAATATGACATCAAACAATGTTGAGAACAATCAACTTATTGGTCATGCAGAAACAGAAAATGATTATCAAAATGCACAACAATATTCAGAGCAGAAACCTTCTGCTGATTCAACTCAAACGGAAATATTTGAAGAAAGCCAAGATGATAATCAATTGGAAAATGAGCAAGTTGATCAATCAACTTCGTCTTCAGTTTCAGAAGTAAGCGACATAACTGAAGAAAGCGAAGAAACAACACATCCAAACAATACTAGTGGACAACAAGATAATGATGATCAACAAAAAGATTTACAGCCTTCATTTTCAAATCAAAATGAAGATACAGCTAATGAAAATAGACCTCGGACGAACCAACAAGATGTTGCAACAAATCAAGCTGTACAAACATCTAAGCCGATGATTCGTAAAGGCCCAAATATTAAATTGCCAAGTGTTTCATTACTAGAAGAACCACAAGTTATTGAGCCGGACGAGGACTGGATTACAGATAAAAAGAAAGAACTGAATGACGCATTATTTTACTTTAATGTACCTGCAGAAGTACAAGATGTAACTGAAGGTCCAAGTGTTACAAGATTTGAATTATCAGTTGAAAAAGGTGTTAAAGTTTCAAGAATTACGGCATTACAAGATGACATTAAAATGGCATTGGCAGCGAAAGATATTCGTATAGAAGCGCCTATTCCAGGAACTAGTCGTGTTGGTATTGAAGTTCCGAACCAAAATCCAACGACGGTCAACTTACGTTCTATTATTGAATCTCCAAGTTTTAAAAATGCTGAATCTAAATTAACAGTTGCGATGGGGTATAGAATTAATAATGAACCATTACTTATGGATATTGCTAAAACGCCACACGCACTAATTGCAGGTGCAACTGGATCAGGGAAATCAGTTTGTATCAATAGTATTTTGATGTCTTTACTATATAAAAATCACCCTGAGGAATTAAGATTATTACTTATCGATCCAAAAATGGTTGAATTAGCTCCTTATAATGGTTTGCCACATTTAGTTGCACCGGTAATTACAGATGTCAAAGCAGCTACACAGAGTTTAAAATGGGCCGTAGAAGAAATGGAACGACGTTATAAGTTATTTGCACATTACCATGTACGCAATATAACAGCATTTAACAAAAAAGCACCATATGATGAAAGAATGCCAAAAATTGTCATTGTAATTGATGAGTTGGCTGATTTAATGATGATGGCTCCGCAAGAAGTTGAGCAGTCTATTGCTAGAATTGCTCAAAAAGCGAGAGCATGTGGTATTCATATGTTAGTAGCTACGCAAAGACCATCTGTCAATGTAATTACAGGTTTAATTAAAGCCAACATACCAACAAGAATTGCATTTATGGTATCATCAAGTGTAGATTCGAGAACAATATTAGACAGTGGTGGAGCAGAACGCTTGTTAGGATATGGCGATATGTTATATCTTGGTAGCGGTATGAATAAACCGATTAGAGTTCAAGGTACATTTGTTTCTGATGACGAAATTGATGA
The DNA here is from genome assembly GCF_017151845.1 of Staphylococcus sp. EG-SA-17. Lineage (NCBI taxonomy): Bacteria > Bacillati > Bacillota > Bacilli > Caryophanales > Staphylococcaceae > Staphylococcus > Staphylococcus sp. EG-SA-17. The sequence continues at coordinate 14,715 of NZ_JACVZO010000030.1, read as the reverse complement.
TGTTGTTGATTTTATCAAACAACAAAGAGAACCGGACTATCTATTTGAAGAAAAAGAATTGTTGAAAAAAACACAAACACAATCACAAGATGAATTATTTGATGATGTTTGTGCATTTATGGTTAATGAAGGACATATTTCAACATCATTAATCCAAAGACATTTCCAAATTGGCTATAATAGAGCAGCAAGAATTATCGATCAATTAGAGCAACTCGGTTATGTTTCGAGTGCTAATGGTTCAAAACCAAGGGATGTTTATGTTACGGAAGCAGATTTAAATAAAGAATAATTATGAGTAAGGAGTTTTATATAATGACACACTATCATTTTGTCGGAATTAAAGGTTCTGGCATGAGTTCATTAGCACAAATCATGCATGATTTAGGACATGAAGTTCAAGGATCGGATATTGAGAACTACGTATTTACAGAAGTTGCTCTTAGAAATAAGGGGATAAAAATATTACCATTTGATGCTAATAACATAAAAGAAGATATGGTAGTTATACAAGGTAATGCATTCGCGAGTAGCCATGAAGAAATAGTACGTGCACATCAATTGAAAATAGATGTTGTAAGTTATAATGATTTTTTAGGACAGATTATTGATCAATATACTTCAGTAGCTGTAACTGGTGCACATGGTAAAACTTCTACAACAGGTTTATTATCACATGTTATGAATGGTGATAAAAAGACTTCATTTTTAATTGGTGATGGCACAGGTATGGGATTGCCTGAAAGTGATTATTTCGCTTTTGAGGCATGTGAATATAGACGTCACTTTTTAAGTTATAAACCTGATTACGCAATTATGACAAATATTGATTTCGATCATCCTGATTATTTTAAAGATATTAATGATGTTTTTGATGCATTCCAAGAAATGGCACATAATGTTAAAAAAGGTATTATTGCTTGGGGTGATGATGAACATTTACGTAAAATTGAAGCAGATGTTCCAATTTATTACTATGGATTTAAAGATTCGGATGACATTTATGCTCAAAATATTCAAATTACGGATAAAGGTACTGCTTTTGATGTGTATGTGGATGGTGAGTTTTATGATCACTTCCTGTCTCCACAATATGGTGACCATACAGTTTTGAATGCATTAGCTGTAATTGCGATTAGTTATTTAGAGAAGCTAGATGTTACAAATATTAAAGAAGCATTAGAAACGTTTGGTGGTGTTAAACGTCGTTTCAATGAAACTACAATTGCAAATCAAGTTATTGTAGATGATTATGCACACCATCCAAGAGAAATTAGTGCTACAATTGAAACGGCACGAAAAAAATATCCACATAAAGAAGTTGTTGCAGTATTTCAACCACACACTTTCTCTAGAACACAAGCATTTTTAAATGAATTTGCAGAAAGTTTAAGTAAAGCAGATCGTGTATTCTTATGTGAAATTTTTGGATCAATTAGAGAAAATACTGGTGCATTAACGATACAAGATTTAATTGATAAAATTGAAGGTGCATCGTTAATTAATGAAGATTCTATTAATGTATTAGAACAATTTGATAATGCTGTTATTTTATTTATGGGTGCAGGTGATATTCAAAAATTACAAAATGCATATTTAGATAAATTAGGCATGAAAAATGCGTTTTAATATGTTTATAATAGAGTAGTATGGGTATTTATTATTAATGACATTATTACATGTTAATTAGGAGGCGTTTTTAATGGATTGGATTTTACCAATTGCTGGAATTATCGCTGCGATTGCATTCTTAATTTTATGTATCGGTATCGTAGCTGTATTAAATTCTGTTAAGAAAAACTTAGATTATGTTGCAAAAACACTTGACGGTGTAGAAGGTCAAGTTCAAGGTATTACTCGTGAAACAACAGATTTACTTCATAAAGTAAACCGTTTAACTGAGGATATCCAAGGTAAAGTAGATCGTTTAAACTCAGTTGTAGATGCTGTTAAAGGTATCGGTGACTCAGTACAAACGTTAAACAGCTCTGTAGATCGTGTAACAAATTCAATTACACATAATATTTCTCAAAATGAAGATAAAATCTCACAAGTTGTTCAATGGTCAAATGTTGCAATGGAAATTGCAGACAAATGGCAAAATAGACACTACCGTCGTGGAAGTGCAAATTACAAAGCTAATAATGTAGCAACTGATGCAAATCATAGCTATACTTCTCGAGTAGATAAATAATTAATAATTAAACAAATGCACTTAAATGAGGTTGTTACTTATTTAAGTGCATTTGTTATAGGAGGATATACAAATGACGCAGCAACAAAATAATAAAAGAACATTAAAAAATAAACACACTTATCATAATGAACTACTACCGAACCGTAAAGATTTTGTTGTTAGTTTTATAACTGGCGCGCTTGTTGGTTCAGCTTTAGGCTTGTATTTTAAAAATAAAGTTTATCAAAAAGCAGATGATTTAAAAGTCAAAGAACAAGAACTGTCGCAAAAGTTTGAAGAAAGAAAAACGCAACTTGAAGAAACGGTTGCCTTTACAAAAGAACGTGTTGAAGGATTTTTAAACAAATCTAAAAATGAGCAAGCGGCATTAAAAGCACAACAAGCAGCAATAAAAGAAGAAGCAAGTGCAAATAATTTAAGTGATACATCACAAGAGGCACAAGAGATTCAAGAAGCTAAAAAAGAAGCACAAGCAGAAACGGATAAAAGTGCAGAAGTATCAAATAAAGAATCAAAAGCAGTGGCATTAAAAGCACAACAAGCAGCAATAAAAGAAGAAGCAAGTGTAAATAATTTAAGTGATACATCACAAGAGGCACAAGAGATTCAAGAAGCTAAAAAAGAAGCACAAGCAGAAACAGATAAAAGTGCAGCTGTATCAAATGAAGAATCAAAAGCAGTGGCATTAAAAGCACAACAAGCAGCAATAAAAGAAGAAGCAAGTGCAAATAATTTGAGTGATACATCACAAGAGGCACAAGAAATTCAAGAAGCTAAAAAAGAAGCACAAGCAGAAACAGATAAAAGTGAAGCTGTATCAAATGAAGAATCAAAAGCAGTGGCATTAAAGGTATCGAAAGAAGA
>NZ_JACVZO010000030.1:0-11555 GCF_017151845.1 Staphylococcus sp. EG-SA-17 | reverse complement strand
AGTGATACATCACAAGAGGCACAAGAAATTCAAGAAGCTAAAAAAGAAGCACAAGCAGAAACAGATAAAAGTGAAGCTGTATCAAATGAAGAATCAAAAGCAGTGGCATTAAAGGTATCGAAAGAAGAGTCACAAGCTGAAAGATTAGCAAACGCTGCAAAACAGAAGCAAGCTAAATTAACACCAGGTTCAAAAGAGAGTCAATTAACTGAAGCGTTATTTGCAGAAAAACCAGTTGCTAAAAATGACTTGAAAGAAATTCCTCAATTAATTACTAAAAAGAATGATGTATCAGAAACAGTTAATACAGATAATAAAGACACTGTAAAACAAAAAGAAGCTAAATTTGAAAATGGTGTTATTACACGTAAAGCTGATGAAAAAACAACTAATAATACAGATGTTGACAAGAAATCAGGTAAACAATCTAAAAAAACAACACCTTCAAATAAACGAAATGCATCAAAAGCATCTACAAATAAAACTTCAGGTCAGAAAAAGCAACATAATAAGAAATCATCACAAGGTGCTAAGAAACAAAGTAGTTCAAGTAAGTCAACTCAAAAGAATAATCAAACTAGTAATAAGAATTCAAAAGCAACAAATGCTAAATCATCAAATGCATCAAAAAAATCAAATGCAAAAGTTGAAAAAGCTAAAAGTAAAATAGAGAAGCGTACATTTAATGACTAAGCATACTAAAATCGTTTAATAATCATTCATAGCAGTAAGCTATGTATTATATTTATAAAAATTGAATTTCAAAATAAAAGGTAGGCATTCAGGTGCTTACCTTTTTTGATATCATCAGTTTATTTTGAAAGGCAACGCGATCATTCCATGTATTTATTTTGTTTGTAACATCGTTAGATTACAATAGTGATATTGCACATTTTAAGCTGAAGATGGAAAAATATTCGATAATCAAATAAACAATGAATCTTAGTAATTACAATGACGTTCACTAATTCAAATATAGCTGAATATGTTGGTGAGTGATGTTCACTATAGATTTATATTAATATACAAAGGTTGTTAAATTTTATTAAGCGTTAGGTTGAATGTATGAGAATTTTAGATTTATAATAGAAGATAGAAACCAAAATTTTTCTTAAAAGCAGTAATGTTGACTCAAAATAAGCTATAATCATGACACTTATTTAATTGATTAACATGTGCTAATAAATATCAATATAGAATATAACTTTCAAACAATGACTGAGAAAATCGAAATGTCAGTCAAGCATCATATAGTTAGAAAATTAATTATTTTCTGTCAATTTAGGGTTGAACTATACATATGATATTGTTAGAATATTTTTTAACATTATATTTTATTGCTTTAAAGTGGAATATACTTGAAATAATTCGTAGAGGTGAGTAAGGATGAGTAATAAATTAGAATCATACAGAAGTGAGATTGTCTCACTGAATCATCAAATTTTAGACTTATTATCTAAACGTGGTGAACTAGCACAAAAAATTGGGGAAGAAAAATTAAAACAAGGTACACGTATCTATGATCCACAACGTGAAAAAGAAATGCTTAACGACTTAATCGATAGTAACAAAGGACCATTCAACGATAATACTATTAAGCAATTATTTAAAGAAATTTTCAAAGCCTCTACAGATTTACAAAAATCTGAAAATGAAAAACATTTATATGTATCACGTAAGTTGAAACCTGAAGATACGATTGTAACATTTGATAATGGGGGCATTATTGGAGACGGCAATAAATCATTTGTATTTGGGCCATGTTCAGTTGAATCATTTGAACAAGTTGAAGCTGTTGCTAAAAACTTACATGCTAAAGGTGAAAAATTTATTCGTGGCGGTGCATTTAAACCACGTACATCACCATATGATTTCCAAGGTTTAGGTGTTGAAGGTCTTAAAATACTTAAACAAATTAAAGATAAATATGATTTAAATGTTGTCAGTGAAATCGTAAATCCAAATGATTTTGAAGTGGCTGATGAGTATTTAGACGTATTCCAAATTGGTGCACGTAATATGCAAAACTTCGAGTTATTAAAAGAAGCTGGCCGTACGAAAAAGCCTATTCTATTAAAACGTGGTTTATCTGCTACAATCGAAGAGTTTGTTTATGCAGCTGAATACATTGCTTCACAAGGTAATCAAAACATTATTTTATGTGAACGTGGAATCCGAACTTATGAAAAGGCTACACGTAACACTTTAGATATTTCAGCAGTACCAATTTTAAAACAAGGTACGCACTTACCAGTCATGGTAGATGTTACGCATAGTACAGGTCGTAAAGATATCATGTTACCAACTGCGAAAGCAGCATTAGCAGTAGGTGCTGATGGCGTTATGGCTGAGGTGCATCCAGATCCATCTGTTGCACTTAGTGATGCGGGTCAACAAATGGATTTAGATGAATTCCAAGCATTTTATGATGAATTAAAGCCTTTGTCTGATTTATATAACGCTAAAAAGTTAAAATAATATTCCAAGGAAACTATAGACTACTTAACTAATATGTCATGTTGAAGTAGAATATTATCTTTGAATCGACAATTTTAAACTTGTAGCCATTCTAAGAGTATATTACTTTTAGAGTGGCTATTATTTTTTGTATAGAAATAAAGGTGTACTGCACTTAACGATTGTTATAATACTTCAACACTTGTTCAATTTCACAATTATTAAAGATTATGACTGATTGCAGTAATTAAAATTATAACTATGAATTATCTGTAAATATAATAGATTCACACATTTGTTACTGAAATGTGAACATTTTTCAACAAATGCAATTGGTATTTGAAAAGGCTTTCTCAAAATATTACAATTAAAAATGAAAAAAGTTTATATAAAATTAAAATATATCGTTCGTTATCATTTAGCGTTTGTTTTTATTTCAAGCTTTTCGCTAAATTTTTCCAAACAAAAATATGTTACTGTAAATTAAAATATGGTAAACTATGAAAATGAAATGAAAACATGTTATTATAATGAATAAAACGTTTACAAGGAGGAAATTATGACAGTTACTATATATGATGTAGCAAGAGAAGCGCGTGTCTCTATGGCCACAGTGTCGCGTGTTGTTAATGGGAACCAAAATGTTAAAGCAGAAACTAAAAATAAAGTTAACGAAGTCATTAAGCGTTTGAATTATCGTCCAAATGCTGTTGCTAGAGGTTTAGCTAGTAAAAAGACAACAACAGTAGGTGTGATCATTCCAGATATATCTAATATCTATTATTCACAACTTGCTCGTGGACTTGAAGATATTGCAACAATGTATAAATATCACTCAATTATTTCAAATTCAGATAACGATCCTGAAAAGGAAAAAGAAATTTTTAATAACTTATTAAGTAAACAAGTTGATGGTATTATTTTCCTTGGTGGTACAATTACTGAAGAAATGAAAGAATTGATAAATCAATCATCTGTACCTGTAGTAGTATCAGGAACAAATGGTAAGGATGCACATATAGCATCAGTTAATATTGATTTTACTGAAGCTGCGAAAGAAATTACGGGAGAATTAATTGAAAAAGGCGCTAAATCATTTGCTTTAGTAGGTGGAGAACATTCTAAAAAAGCTCAAGAAGATGTTTTAGAAGGTTTAACTGAAGTGTTAAATAAAAATGGTCTTCAATTAGGTGATACATTGAATTGTTCTGGTGCTGAAAGTTATAAAGAAGGCGTAAAAGCTTTTGCCAAAATGAAAGGTAATCTTCCAGATGCTATATTATGTATTAGTGACGAAGAAGCTATTGGTATTATGCATAGTGCAATGGATGCTGGTATTAAAGTTCCAGAGGAATTACAAATTATTAGTTTCAATAATACACGTTTAGTTGAGATGGTTAGACCACAACTTTCTAGTGTTATTCAACCATTATATGATATCGGTGCAGTAGGGATGCGCTTATTAACAAAATATATGAATGATGAAAAGATAGAAGAACCAAATGTAGTTTTACCTCACAGAATTGAATACCGAGGAACTACAAAATAAATTCACAAAATTAGGCATTCATCTAACGACCCGAATTATATGGGTGTTGGAAGAATGCCTTTTATTTATCTTTTAAAATCGTTGCAGATTAGGTTACTTATTGACGAGTAGATTCGTACCAACTCGCTATATGTAAAGCTAATTTTTTATTTTTTTCACTAATTTCTTTTGTGCGAGGGACATAGGTATAATCATTTAAACGATCTTCCCATCTTTTAGGTAATAATTCAGATGAATAATGTTTCCATTTATTAATCCATTCTAACGGTAAATAACCACTTTGAATTGGTTGATCAATTAAACTTAAGAATACATGACTCCATGCACGTGGTACGACTCTCCAAATATTGTAGCCTCCGCCACCAAACATAATTACCTTTCCATTCGTATAAGAATCAGCTAAATATTTTACAAAATATGGAATTTCATATAATGAATGTAACGTACAATTTAGATGAGTTAGTGGATCACGATAATGTATATCGACACCATTTACGCTTAGAATAATATCAGGTTTAAAACTCTTTATGACAGGCTCAACTGTTAATTTAAAACACTCCAAAAATGATGCATCTTCTGTATACGGTTCAAGTGGGACATTTACAGTGTGTCCATAGCCGATATCTTCACCGCGCTCAGTATAGTGACCAGAGCCTGGGAAAAGAAATTTTCCAGTTTCATGGATAGAATAAGTAGTAACATGGTTATCGGCATAGAAACTCCATTGTGTACCATCTCCATGATGTGCATCGGTATCTATGATTAAAACGCGTTGATTGTATTCTTTAGCTAAGTATTGTGCGGTAATTGCAATATCATTGTATATACAAAAACCACTTGCTCGACCAGGTTGAGCGTGATGCAATCCACCACCTAAGTGACAACCATTTAATACTTTGCCTGACATAATAAGATCTGCTAAAGTTAAAGCGCCTCCAACAATTGTGGCGCTATGGCGGTGCATATGCTTAAATTGACCATTCTCTTCATCATTTAATCCATATTTCTTAGCCTCATCTTCACTGATAATGCCATGTGAAGCATGCTTAATAGCTTCGACGTAATCATATTTATGAATTAACATTAATTCGTCATCTGTTGCAATTCTAGGTTGTACTATTTGTTCAGGAGACAATAAATTTGCATTCAAAAGTAGCTCTGTTGTTAATTTTAAACGCATTTGATTGAAGGGATGTTGGTCATGAAATCGATATTGTAATAACTTATCTGAATAAACATATGCAGTTTTTGATGAATGTTGTTGCATATAATCCCTCCGATATTCCAAAAATTAAAAGAAAAACCGATTCATATAACGAATATCATCAAACGCTTGTTGCTGTTCTAATGTAATGTTTTTGCCAATTCTTGCCATTAAACAATTAGCTGGATGACTTGTTATTTCTGGATCATCTGTAGCGAATATTTCAAGTCCACCAGTTGCCATTAACCGCTGCATTAATTTTTTATAGTCAAATACATCTAACTTTGAATTTTTTAAATCCCAATGCCAGTAATATTCTGTAGTTATAACGATATAATCCTCGAATTCTGGTGTAGAAAGGCTAAGTTGTATCAGCTTTTCTGCAAGTTGTAATTGCCTAAAATTGATGCTGACTTCAATTGCCCCCAATTCGATTAAATATGGAAGGTTACCTGTAGACCAGCGCTCAATTTCATCAGGATAGTGGAAAGTGACATAACCCACAATGAGTTGATCTTGGCGAGCAACATAAATTCTACCTTCTGGTAATGTTGTAATTTCTAACAAAGCTTCATACTGATCTTCAGCATCTCTAAATGCGGTTAAATGCGCATCGAAAGTAAGCGCTTTCAAATCTTCGTATGTTAAAGGTCCTTCAATAACAAATTGCTTGTCATGAATGTAATAATCTTCGGATTGATACGTCTTTAAATGATTCATATTTTCAACTCCTCAATCGACGTCGTGATTGTATTAAATTCATTATATAGAAAATTTACAATAATTAATACTAGAAAAAGGATAAAAGTAAAAATTTTGAATAATTAGAAATGTTATGTATAATATTGAGAAAGAAAGCGTTTTCACATAACAAAGGGGGAGTTTCAAATGAAAGTCGAAGTTTATAAAGGAGCGCAAGGCAAACATAACCTTAAAGATTATGAAGAAACATATAATACTTTTAATTGGAAAGACGTAGAACAAGCATTTTCTTGGAGTGAAACTGGAAAAATGAACATGGCATATGAATGTATAGATCGCCATGTAGATCAAGGAATAGGGGATAAAATAGCATTAAATTACAAAGATGAGCACAGAAAAGAATCGTATACTTATAAGGATATGCAACGGTTATCTAATAAAGCAGCGAATGTTTTGTCTGAACATGCAGAAGTTGACAAAGGTGACAGAGTATTTATATTTATGTCGCGTACACCTGAACTATATTTTGCGTTGTTAGGTGTTTTAAAAATTGGTGCAATTGTTGGTCCGTTATTTGAAGCATTTATGGAAAAGGCAGTTGTGGATAGATTAGAGAACAGTGAAGCTAAAGTGTTAATTACTAATAAGGCATTGTTACCTCGAGTACCTGTAGATAAATTACCGAACTTGAAAAAAATTGTTGTCGTAGATGAGGATGTAGAAGACAATTACATAGACTTCATTAGTTTGATGGAAACTGCTAGCGATGAATTTGACATTGAATGGTTAAAGTCGGATGATGGTTTGATTTTACATTATACATCAGGTTCTACTGGGCAACCTAAAGGTGTATTGCATGTTCAACAAGCGATGTTAGTGCACTATATTTCTGGAAAATATGTATTAGATTTACAAGAAGATGATGTTTATTGGTGTACAGCAGATCCAGGTTGGGTTACAGGAACATCTTATGGTATTTTTGCACCATGGTTAAATGGCGCTACAAATTGTATAGCTGGTGGTCGCTTTTCACCAGAACAGTGGTATAGTATGATTGAAGATTTTAAAGTGACGATTTGGTATACGGCACCAACAGCTTTAAGAATGTTAATGAGTGCTGGTGACGATATTGTTGAGAAATATGACTTGTCATCGTTACGTTCGATTCTGTCAGTAGGTGAGCCTTTAAATCCTGAAGTTATAAAATGGGCGAAAAAAGTATACGGTTTAACGGTGTTAGATACTTGGTGGATGACAGAAACAGGTGGACATATGATTGTTAACTATCCAACGATGGACGTTAAGCTTGGCTCAATGGGCAAACCATTACCTGGTATTCAAGCTGCAATTATCGATGATGCAGGTAATGAATTACCACCAAATCGAATGGGCAATCTTGCTATAAAAAAAGGCTGGCCATCAATGATGTATCGTATCTGGAAGAATCCAGAAAAATATAAGTCGTATTTTATTGGAGACTGGTATGTATCTGGTGACTCGGCATATAAAGATGAAGATGGTTATTTCTGGTTCCAAGGACGTGTTGATGATGTAATTATGACAGCTGGCGAACGAGTTGGACCATTTGAGGTTGAGTCTAAATTGGTTGAACACGAAGCAGTTGCCGAAGCAGGAATTATTGGTAAACCTGATCCGGTTCGCGGTGAAATAATTAAGGCGTTTGTTGCACTGAGGAAAGGATATGAACCAACAGACGAATTAAAAGAAGAAATTCGTTTATTTGTTAAAGAAGGTTTGTCGGCGCATGCAGCACCACGTGAAATCGAATTTAAAGATAAATTACCTAAAACACGTTCAGGTAAAATTATGAGACGTGTATTAAAAGCTTGGGAATTAAATTTAGATGCAGGGGATTTAAGTACAATGGAATAATGACATGAATGTTATAGAAGATTTCTTTCTAAGAATAAAGGGTGACAACATATTTCATGTCAATGTTTAAATATTAGTTTACTTTATGATAAGCAATATAAAGAGCTATTAACTTGTGTCATATCATTTCGTAGAATGCATTTGAAAATGATGACATAACAATAATGGCATATCTTTATATTGCTTCTTATTTTTAATATGATCTTTGGAAGATGACTATTTTAAATAATAGAAAAATATAGTTATCAATAGTATCAAGCGCTAAAAGTTGTATAATACAAAACTTTAATAAGTGAATTTATTGCAAAAATGAAAGCGCTAACCCGATTTAGTCGACAAGTTTTTAACAGTTCGTTATTATATGAATGTAAGTAAAAATTTCTTAGCTACAACTTACATATTATAAATGCATAAATTAAACAAAAAGGGGCGAAAAAAGTTGACTCATTTATCAGATTTAGATATTGCGAATCAATCAACACTACAACCAATTAAGGATATTGCTGCATCAGTAGGTATTTCAGAGGATGCATTAGAACCTTATGGTCATTACAAAGCTAAAATCGACATTAATAAAATTACGCCAAGAGAAAACAAAGGGAGAGTTGTTTTAGTAACTGCGATGAGCCCAACACCAGCTGGTGAAGGTAAATCAACGGTTACAGTTGGTTTAGCTGATGCATTCCATGAGTTAAATAAAAACGTTATGGTTGCATTAAGAGAGCCTGCTTTAGGACCAACATTTGGTATCAAAGGTGGTGCGACTGGTGGTGGTTATGCGCAAGTCTTACCTATGGAAGATATCAACTTACATTTCAACGGAGATTTCCATGCGATTACAACTGCAAATAATGCATTGTCTGCGTTTATCGATAATCATATTCACCAAGGTAATGAATTAGGAATCGATCAAAGACGTATTGAATGGAAACGTGTATTAGATATGAATGATCGTGCACTTAGACATGTAAACGTTGGGTTAGGTGGACCTACAAATGGTGTACCACGTGAAGATGGCTTTAATATTACAGTAGCGTCTGAAATTATGGCGATTTTATGTTTAAGTAGAAGTATTAAAGACTTAAAAGATAAAATTAGTCGTATTACTATTGGTTACACTAGAAATCGCAAGCCAGTTACAGTTGCAGATTTAAAAGTGCAAGGTGCACTTGCAATGATTTTAAAAGATGCAATTAAACCAAACTTAGTACAATCAATTGAAGGGACACCAGCATTAGTTCATGGTGGACCATTTGCGAATATCGCACACGGTTGTAACTCAATTTTAGCAACTGAAACAGCACGTGATTTAGCTGATATCGTTGTAACGGAAGCTGGATTTGGTTCAGACTTAGGCGCTGAAAAATTCATGGATATTAAAGCGCGTGAAGCAGGATTTGATCCGGCAGCTGTCGTTGTTGTTGCGACAATTCGTGCATTAAAAATGCATGGTGGTGTAGCGAAAGATAATTTAAAAGAAGAAAATGTAGAAGCAGTAAAAGCAGGAATTGTTAATTTAGAGCGTCATGTTAATAATATTAAAAAATTCGGTGTAGAACCGGTTGTTGCAATTAATGCATTTATACATGATACCGATGCAGAAGTAGAATATGTAAAATCTTGGGCTAAAGAAAATAACGTACGAATTGCCTTAACTGAAGTTTGGGAAAAAGGTGGTAAAGGTGGCGTTGACTTAGCAAATGAAGTATTAGAAGTCATTGATCAACCTAATTCATTTAAACCTTTATATGAATTAGAATTACCATTAGAGCAAAAGATTGAAAAGATTGTGACTGAAATCTATGGCGGTTCAAAAGTAACGTTTAGCAGTAAAGCGCATAAACAATTAAAACAATTTAAAGAAAATGGTTGGGATAATTACCCAGTATGTATGGCGAAAACACAATATTCATTCTCAGATGATCAAACGTTGTTAGGTGCACCATCAGGATTTGAAATTACAATTCGTGAATTAGAAGCGAAAACAGGTGCAGGATTTATCGTAGCGTTGACAGGTGCAATCATGACTATGCCTGGTTTACCTAAAAAACCAGCAGCATTAAACATGGATGTTACTGATGATGGTCATGCAATTGGGTTATTCTAATAAATCATGTCAATTGTTTAATAAAGATAAGTAAATAGTTTAATAGACCGGACTGTTGGAGATGCATTATTTCAGCAGTTCGGTTTTTTGCTGTGCTAAAAATAGATTCCATTTGGCGAATCTAACGACAATGTTTGAAGGTGGTTAATTAATGTATATGAAGATAAAAAGTGGGCTTGAAGAATAGGAAAGCGATGCAATGAATATTCATATTAAAAAATTTTAATAAAATAGGTTGCAATATTTAATTGGGATGCGCTACAATTAACACTAATAATTGATATTGATAATTATTATCAATTAAATATAATCTTATAGGAGTTGTTAACAACATGAACAAACATCACCCAAAATTAAGGTCTTTCTATTCTATTAGAAAATCAACTCTAGGCGTTGCATCGGTCATTGTCAGTACACTATTTTTAATTACTTCTCAACATCAAGCGCAAGCAGCAGAAAATACAAATACTTCAGATAAAATCTCGGAAAATCAAAATAATAATGCAACTACAACTCAGCCACCAAAGGATACAAATCAAACACAACCTGCTACGCAACCAGCAAACACTGCGAAAAACTATCCTGCAGCGGATGAATCACTTAAAGATGCAATTAAAGATCCTGCATTAGAAAATAAAGAACATGATATAGGTCCAAGAGAACAAGTCAATTTCCAGTTATTAGATAAAAACAATGAAACGCAGTACTATCACTTTTTCAGCATCAAAGATCCAGCAGATGTGTATTACACTAAAAAGAAAGCAGAAGTTGAATTAGACATCAATACTGCTTCAACATGGAAAAAGTTTGAAGTCTATGAAAACAATCAAAAATTGCCAGTGAGACTTGTATCATATAGTCCTGTACCAGAAGACCATGCCTATATTCGATTCCCAGTTTCAGATGGCACACAAGAATTGAAAATTGTTTCTTCGACTCAAATTGATGATGGAGAAGAAACAAATTATGATTATACTAAATTAGTATTTGCTAAACCTATTTATAACGATCCTTCACTTGTAAAATCAGATAAAAATGATGCAGTAGTAACGAATGATCAATCAAGTTCAGACGCAAGTAATCAAACAAACACGAATACATCTAATCAAAATACATCAACGACGAACAATACTAGTGATCAACCGTACGCAACGACCAATATGAGTCAACCTGCACAACCAGTATCGTCAGCCAATGCAGATCAAGCATCAAGTCAACCAGCTCATGAAACAAATTCTAATGGTAATACTAACGATAAAACGAATGAGTCAAGTAATCAGTCGGATGTTAATCAACAGTATCCACCAGCAGATGAATCACTACAAGATGCAATTAAAAACCCGGCTATCATCGATAAAGAACATACAGCTGATAATTGGCGACCAATTGATTTTCAAATGAAAAATGATAAAGGTGAAAGACAGTTCTATCATTATGCTAGTACTGTTGAACCAGCAACTGTCATTTTTACAAAAACAGGACCAATAATTGAATTAGGTTTAAAGACAGCTTCAACATGGAAGAAATTTGAAGTTTATGAAGGTGACAAAAAGTTACCAGTCGAATTAGTATCATATGATTCTGATAAAGATTATGCATATATTCGTTTCCCAGTATCTAATGGTACGAGAGAAGTTAAAATT